>CAZADC010000078.1:0-11177 GCA_964483755.1 uncultured Planctomycetaceae bacterium
CTACGGAACCGAAGGTTGCAGGTTCGAGTCCTGCCGCGCGTGGTTCATCTCTTGCCGGGCGGTGCGGCCGCGCGCCGCGTATCTGATGCGGCGACTGCGCCTGTCGGCCATGCTGGATGCAACTGGTTCGGGCAAACAGGGTTCGTGACGGGATTTCCACGGGGAGCGCACATATGGTGATCATCTTCGGCACGATGCACGTGCTCAAGAGGCGGAAGGTCAGCGAGAGAGCGACCTGTCCCCTGTGTAATCGGCCGAATCGTCGCATGAGCAGCTACGATGCGCTGCGAATGTTCCACGTCTACTATGTGCCGTTGCTTCCCCTGGGGAGGATTCGCGCCGTTCGCCGATGTCCGACGTGCCTCCAGTCATGCGACTTCGCCTTGAAGGGCGACAAGCTCGCGGATGCGCTGACGCAGCGGCGCGAGGAGGTCCTCAACCAGATGCCGGTCGAACCCGACGGCGTCCTGGCCGCTGTCACGGGAATGGCGGACCTGGGAGATTTCGAAGGCGTCGAGATGCTGGCGACGCAGCTCGAAGAAAAGGACGAAGCGCCGGCGGCCATGCTGGCGAGGGCGCGTCTGATGGAGCTGCAGGGGCGAGCCCACGAAGCGCAGGCGTACTTCCAGAAGGCGGCGCAGTCCGATCCGGAATCCGGGGCGATGAGGTGGCACCTCGCCAGGTTCCTGCTTCATCAGGAGCATGACGCCGAAGCCGTCGCCGAATTCCGGCAGGCAAGCGAAGCGGACGGCGCCAGAGACTACGTGGAGCTGCTGGAAGAGACGATGGAACTCAGGAAGCGCCAGAAGAACTGGCACGCGCTCGCGGACATCATGGACGAGATCGCCCGGCTGCAGCCGGCAAAGGCGCAGGACAAGTCCTTCAGCAAGCTTCACGCAAGAGCCCGCAGGAAGAGCGGACGCCCCGTCGAGGTGCTGAACCCCTACGCGGCGAACTGACGGGCGAACGGTTGTGCGGCCCCGCAAACAGGTGTCGATGCGGATTACTCCGGTGCTGTCGTAGACCGTGACGTGTTCGCGCTCAGTTGCTCCAGCGCGTCCTGCAGATCGCGCAGGGCGCGCGACGCCTCGTCGAACTCCCCCTCGCCCGTGAGGCGCAGGTAGTCCTCGAACGCGCGGTTCGCGCGCCGGATGAGTTGCCCGGTCGTCCCGGGCGGCGCCGGGGCCGTCGCGGACGGAAGCGTGCCGGGCGTCGGGCGCCCTTCGGCGAAAAGCGCCTCCAGCGCGCCGTCGAACGATTCGGCGTAGCTCAGGCGGTCGTTGTGCATGACGACGACGAGGCGCAGCTCCGGATAGGCGGCCGTCTCGGCCTGGATGTAGATCGGCTCGACGTACAACAGGGCGCCCGCCACGGGGATCGCCAGAACGTTTCCGCGGATGACCTTCGAGCCGCGCTGGTCCCACAGCGTGAGCTGTCCGGACAGGTGGGGGTCCTGGTCGATCTTCGTCTCCACCTGCTGCGGCCCGAGCAGGCGCTGCTCCTTGGGGAACCGGTAGGCGAGGAACCGTCCGTAGTTCTCCCCGTCGCACATGCCCGCGATCCACCCGATGAGCACCTGCTTGTTCTTGGGCGTGAACGGGAGCATCAGCACGTACTCCAGCGCGTCGGAGTCGGGCGCGTTCCACATGATGTAGTACGGCTCGACCGACTGGACCTGTCCGTAGTATTTCTCGGTGGCGCGCACCCACAGGTCCTCCTGGTTGTAGAACACCTCCGGGTCGGTCATGTGGTACTTGGCGTACACGAGCCCCTGCACCAGAAGCATGCCGACGGGGTAGCGGATGTGCCGCCTGACCGCCTCGGGCATCTCGTCGCCGGGGGTGAACAGGTCGGGAAAGACGTTCATCCAGGTGCGGATGACCGGGTCGTCCGGCTCCATGACGTAGAAGCGGACCGACCCCTCGTAGGCGTCGATGACGACCTTGACCGAGTTGCGGACGTAGTTGACGCCGTCGAGGTGTGCGATCTCCCCGGCCGGGCGGTCGCGCCCGCGCCCGGCAGCGTAGTCGGCCATGCCGCGCGGGTCGAACTGCTCGCTGTACGGAAAGCGCGAGGAGGTCGTGTACGCGTCGAGTATCCAGTGCAGACGCCCGTCGATCAGCACCACGTACGGGTCGCTGTCGTAGGCGAGGAACGGCGCCAGCGCCCGCGCCCGGCGGCGGATGTTGCGGCGGAACATGACGCGGCTCTCGGCCGTCGGATAGCCCGAGAGCAGCAGGCGCGTGCCGCCCAGCTTCCAGCCGTAGATCAGCCGCCGCCAGAAGCTGCTCATCAGCACCCCGCCCGTCCCCTCGTAGTGGGAGTAGACGTTCTGCCGGCCCCGGGGGTAGTCGAATTCCTCCTCCCGGCTGTCGGCGATGACGTAGTCGTCGGTCAGCTCCCCGTAGTAGATCCGCGGCTGGGTGACTTCCGGAGCGCCGCGACGGCTCACCGGGGGGATGTCCTTGATGAGCAGGTCGGGCAGCCCCTCCGGCGTGAAGTCGCTCACCGTCGTCAGCGTCACCCCGTTGCCGTGGGTGTATTTGAAGTGCCGGTTGACGAACGTCTGACTGGCGGAGGGGAGGTTGGACAGCTCCAGCTCGCGCGCGGAGATCATCACCTGGCGGTAGCGGCCGTCGATGGTGTAGCGATCGATGTCCACGTCGGCGAACTCGTAGTAGAGGCGGATCTCCTGGAACTGGCTGTAGACCTGCGACAGGGCGCGGTAGTCCCACAGGCGGATGTTGTCGAACATGCGGCGGTTGGCGTCGACGGTCCGGGGCGTGAGCCGGCCGGTGGCGGGGAACTCCCGCTCCTCCGCGTTGTCAAGCCGGTAGGCGTGCCGCGTGAAGCGGATGTTGCTGGCGATGAAGGGCTTCTCGAAGGTGATCTCGTTGGGCTCGACCCGCAGCCATTGCATCAGCCCGGGCGCGACGCCGACGGCGAGCAGCTGCACGAGGAGCCCGACGACCACGGCCGAGACGAGCACCCCGAGATGCGCATACGCCGGGGGCATCTGCGCGTTCTCCAGGCGCCGGCGGATGCGCGATTCGATCAGGCGGCGGCGGACGGGCGCGATCAGCAGCACGAGCGCAATCGCCGCCGTCACGACGCAGGTGATCCAGTAGCCCGGCAGGCGGACGTAGACGTCGGTCCAGCCGGCGCCGGCGACCGCGCCCCACTGCGAGTAGAGCAGGTGGTAGCGGTTGAGGTACTGCCCCCACGCCCAGACGGCCAGCAGCGCCGCGGCGGCGACGTAGAACGACCCGAGCGTGTGCGAGCGGGTCTCGAGCGGCTGAGGCCCGTATCCGAGGATCATGACATTCGCGCCGCGGACCCGCACGTACGTCGCTACGATGCTCACCCCCAGCGAGATCACGACGACCCACATCGCCAGCACGTACAGCGCGTCGTAAAGCGGGAGCGTGAAGAGATAGAATGAGACGGGGCGGGCGAAGACAGGATCACTCATCCCCGTGGACGCCTGGTGGACGTAGAGGGCGACGGCCTGCCAGTTGGCCTCCCCCCACGCGAGCCCGATCGCCGCGGCGATGCCGATCGCGACGCCCCGTACGACCCACCGGCCGCGGAAGGACCACGTCAGCGCCAGCGCGAGCAGCCCGGCGAGCGCCGCCGAGCCCGCGATCGTCCCGACGCGCCAGGCGATCTCCCGCCAGAAACGCCCGCCCTGACCGAGCGCCTCGAACCACAGCATCTCCGCCCAGAAGCCCATCAGCCAGAACAGCGCGCCGGCGGCGACGCCCAGCACGACGCCCCCGGCGACCAGGCCCCGGCGACGCCGCCGCCCGCCGAGGACAACCAGCCCCCCGGCCGCGGCGAGCAGAACGATCAGCGCGAGTGAGTACATGCGTTCTCCTCGGGTTCGGACTCGGCGGAATTGTATGCGCGATCGCGCCGCCCCGACGGTCACCGGTCGGTCGTTTTACCGGTTATTCGTGCCGGGTGAGGAGGTTGACGGCCTCGGTGCGCGTGGCGAGGTTGCGCTTGAATGTGCCCCGCATCGCGGAGGTGATCATCACGGAGCCGGGCTTGCGCACGCCGCGGATCGTCATGCAGGTGTGCGTCGCCTCGATCAGGACGGCGACGCCCTTGGCGTCGAGCTGCTTCATCATCAGATCGGCGATCTGCACGGTCAGCCGCTCCTGGAGCTGCGGACGCCGGGCGCACGTCTCGACGACCCGCGCCAGCTTGCTCACGCCGACCACCTTGCCCCTCGGCAGATACGCGACGTGCGCCTTGCCCATGAACGGCAGGAGGTGATGCTCGCACATCGAATGGAACGAGATGTCGCGCAGAATGACCATCTCGTCATACTGCTCGGTGAAGCCGACCTCCAGGTGCCGGGCGGGGTCCTCGTGGAGCCCGCCGAAAAGCTCCTGGTACATCCGGGCGACCCGGTCGGGCGTGCCGCGCAGGCCTTCCCGGTCCGGGTCCTCGCCCACCGCCCGGAGAATCTGCCGCACCGCCTCGCGAATCGCGTCGTGATCGATCGTCGTGTCCTCGGTCATGGTTACGCCCGCATCCGTTCCTTTCTTCCGGCCGGCGGCATTGTCCGCCTGCGCCCGGCCGGGGTCAATCCACTGTAGCGTCCGGTCGCTCGCTTCGCAGCCGGCCCAGCGCCCAACGCGCCGCGTTGCCGACGGGTTCGCCGGCGTCCGCCAGCAGGCTCAGCAGGGGCTCGAAGACGCGGTCGCCGGAGCCGCCCGCCGCAATGGCGGCGTTCCGCAGGAACATCTCATACGTCGCCCGGCGGGACGTGCGGCCGCACGTGGCGGCGTCCCAGTCGTCCCACGTCCAGCGCAGGATGTCCGCCAGGGTCGCGCCGTCCAGCGGCGCCCTGCCGGCTGCGGTCAGCTCGGCGTCGCCCGGCGGGATGTCGTGGTTGTGCGGGCAGGCCTGCTGGCACGTGTCGCAGCCGAAAACGCGGGCGCCCGCTCGCGGGCGGATCCATTCGGGGATCGCGGCCCGGTTCTCGATGGTCTGGTAGCTCAGGCACCGGCGGGCGTCGATCGTCCGGTCCGCCTGGAACGCGCGGGTCGGGCAGGCCGCAAGGCAGAGGCCGCAGTCGCCGCAGTCATTGGGGTGCGGGTCGTCGGCAGGCAGCGGCAGGTTGCAGACGATCTCCGCCAGCACGACGTAACTGCCGACGCCGGGGACGATCAGGCACCCGTTGCGTCCGATCCATCCGATTCCCGCTGCGGCTGCCAGGTCACGCTCGCAGACCGGGGCGGTGTCCACGAACGCCCGGCCCGCGAATTCCGGGCGCCCGGCGCGGAGGGCGTCCATGATCGCGTGGCACCGCTTCTTGAGCACCTTGTGATAGTCCCGTCCGCGGGCATAGCGGGCGACGAAGGCGTCCGTCGTCTCCGCATCCGGCGGGGGAGCATACGACATCGCCAGGCAGATGACGCTGCGCGCGCCGGCGACCAGCCGGGCGGGGTCGACGCGCTTGTCGATATTGCGGGCGAGGTAGTCCATGTCCGCGTGCAGCCCGGCCTCGATCCAGGCGCGGAAGGCGTCGGCGTGCGGCGTCGGTCCGACCGGGACGACGCCGCAGGCGACGAAGCCCTGCTCGCGGGCGAGCTTGCGGGTTGCGGCTTTCCGTTCGGCGGCGGACATGCGCCGAGTGTACCGCGGCGCCGCTGGCGCGGGAAAGGTAGTGTCCCGCCCCACCGTGTCAGCGCGGGGGGCTGCTGACGCCGGAGAACCTTTGCTTGTTCGGCGACGCGGCGCGGTCCTATACTCTTGCGACGTGTACACGAGGGAACAACTCGAGTCGTGGGCGGATGAGGTCGAGTTCGAGCGCATCGGGCCCATCCGCCGCGCCGTCAAGGCGGCGGTCATCCATCCCCTGGCAAACTACCTGCCGGCGGGGATGCTGCGGGGCCTGCTGCGCTTCGGCAAGAGCGAGCTGGCCGCGAGCAACCGGGCCGACCCCGGCGGATGGCGGAGCATGGTCATCAGCTACGAGGGGCGCCCCCGTCAGATCGCCGACAAGGTTCTCGTCGGCGCCGGCAGCATGGCGATGGCGCTGCGGAATCGCCGCCGGCTGGGCGGGAGGATTCTCGCCGGGCTGATCGACGCCTGCGACCACGAGCCTGCGCACGTACTGTGCGTCGGGGCCGGGCCGGGACACATCGTCACCGACGCCCTCGCCGCCGCGGCGTCCGACGCCCACGCGACGCTGGTGGACATCACCGACGACCCCTTCGCCTACGGCGCGCGGATCGCCCGCGAAAAGGGCGTGGCCGACAAGGTACGGTTCCTCAAGGGCGACGTCCGCGAGCGCCGCGTCGTCGAGCAGATGCTCCATCATCCGCCCGACCTCGTGAAGATGCTCGGCATTTGCGAGTACCTCACCGACAAACAGATCGTCTCCATCGCCCGGTCCATCGCCGAGGTCATGCCGGCGAACCGGGAGATTGTCTTCAACAGCATTTCTCCGGCCCACGGGACGGACCGGTTCTTCCGCCGCGTCTTCGGATTGAACATGACCTACCGGACGCCCGAGCGGCTGCAGTCGCTGCTCGGGCAGGTGGGGTTCGGGCAGTTCGTGTCGATTCCCGAGCCCATCGGCGTTTACCATGTCGTCGTAGGCAGCCGACAGCCGTAGACGAACACCGAGAGCAAAGACGGGTTATGCCCGAGATATCGATACCCTGGGGCGACGGCGCGCTGGGCGTGCCCTTGCCGGAGAGCTGGGGCGTGGAGCAGGTCGCCTCGCCGTCGCTGAAGCCCGCGCCGGAGAACTGGTCGGAGCGGCTGTCGCTTGCGCTGTCCCAGCCGGTGGACTCGCCGCCTCTGGGCACGATGCTCAAGGCCCGCAGGAACGGGCGCGTCGTGGTGGTCGTGGAGGACGTCACGCGTCACAGCCCGCTGGCGGAGATTCTGGAGGTCGTCCTGCGGGAGATTCGCCACGCCGGCGTGGATGAGGGGCGCGCCGAGATCGTCTTCGCCACAGGCATGCATCCGCCGATGAGCGAGGCCGAGCAGGTCGCCAAGCTCGGACCCGACGCTGCGCGACTGGCGAGGCGGTGCAACCCGTGGGAGGACGAGGAGGCGTACGTGTCGGTCGCCGAGGGTCGCCGGATCGAGCGAGGCGTCGGCGACGCGGACCTGCGGATCCTGGTCTCCTCGGTCAGCCCCCACCTGCAGGCCGGCTTCGGCGGCGGGTACAAGATGCTCTTTCCCGGTTGCGCGTCGCTGGAGACCATCCGCTCGCTGCACCGCCTGGGCATCGGGCGGACGGACCGCCAGCTCGTCGGCCTCCCGGCCGAGGACAACCCGATGCGCCGCGCCGTCGACGCGGCGGGACGCGCCGTCGACGAGCGACACGGCGCCAGCTTCGCGGTGCAGTACCTGCTCGACGATCACGATCGTCCCGCGGCTGTCGCGGCGGGCGACATCGTCGGCGCCCAGCGGATGATCGCCAAGCAGTGCAGCGTTTCGTGCGGCATTCTCGTCTCCTCGCCCGCCGACGTGCTGATCACCGGCGCCCACCCGCGGGACTTCGACCTCTGGCAGTCGTTCAAGGCGATCGCCAACACCCGTTTCGCCGCCCGGCGCAACGGGGTGATTATCTGCCTCGCCCGCTGCGAGGCGGGCCTGCACGGCATGAACCCGCCGCCCTGGCCGCTGAACCCGACGTGGACACGCCGGATGCTGGGGCTGCTCGGACCCGAGGCGCTGGGCTCGATGGTCATGCGCCTGGCGCCGCGCCTTGCGGGCGACGCGGCCTTCTTCATCCGCATCGCCGCGCGGACGCTCTATCGCAACCCCATCTTCCTTGTCAGCCCGGCGCTGCACGACAGCGGGGCGTCCTTCCCGGGCATCGAGCTGTTCGCCGCACCGGAAGACGCGGTCGCCGCCGCCCGGCGACTGCTCGGCGAGGGCCCGCAGCGCGTCGTCGCCTTCCCGTCGGGCGGGGCGACGTACCCGATTCCATCGGGCGGCGGGTCGGCGGCCCGCAACGGAGGCGCCGAATGACCGATCCCGCCGACATTCCCGGCCCGGGCGACATCGAAAAGGTGCTGGAGATCTCCCGCGCGATGGTCGCCACCGAGGACCTGGACTCCCTGCTGGAGCTGATCGTTCAGCGAAGCTGCGAGCTGCTCGACGCCGAGCGCGGGACGGTCTTTCTCTACGAGGCCGAGACGAACGAGCTGGTCTCCCGCGTGGCGACGGGGGTCGATGAGCTGCGGATCCCGGCCGACCGGGGCATCTCCGGCGAGACGGTGCGCGAGCGGCGGACGATCAACGTCCCGGACGTCTACGCCGACGGGCGGTGGAACCCGGAGGTCGACCGCACGACGGGCTTCAGGACGCGGAACATCCTGTCGATCCCGCTCCAGGACTACGAGGGCGGACTGGTCGGCGTGCTGCAGGTGCTCAACAAGCGGACCGGCGGCTTCAGCGACCACGACATCGTCCTCGCCGAGACGCTCGGCGCGCAGGCGGGGGTCGCGCTCCAGCGGGCCCGGCTCATCGAGCACTACGTCGAGAAGCAGCAGATGCAGCGCGCGATGATGATCGCCCGCGAGATTCAGCAGGGACTCATGCCCGACGCCCCGCCGGCGTGCGGGCCGTTCGACGTCGCCGGGTTCAACGAGCCCGCCGACGAAACGGGCGGCGACACCTACGACTTCTTCCCCCTGCCCGGCGGGCGCTGCATGCTCACCGTCGCCGACGCCACCGGACACGGCGTCGGACCGGCGCTGCTCATCGCCGAGACCCGCGCCATGCTCCGGGCCGTCAGCCTCCAGGGACACGGCGTGGACGGAGTGCTCTCGACGGTCAACGAGCTGCTCGCCGCCGACATGGGCGAGGGTCGCTTCGTGACGTGCTTCTACGGCGTGTTGGACCACGAGGCGTCCACGCTGACCTACGCCTCCGCCGGGCACGGGCCGATGCTGTTCTACACGGCCGAGACGGACGAGTTCGACGAAGTCCACGCCACCGACCTGCCGCTGGGGATCATGGAGGGGCTCGAGTTCGAGACGCCGATCCGCCGCGACCTCGCGCCGGGCGACCTGCTGGTGGTGACGACGGACGGGTTCTTCGAGGCGACCAATCCCGCCGGAGAGCAGTTCGGAACGGAGCGGATGATCGAGTGTGTCCGCGTGCACCGCGACCTGCCCGCGCGCGAGATGATCGATCGGCTCCACCGCGCCGTCCGGACCTTCACCGGCGGCGCCCCCCAGGCCGACGACCTGACGGCCGTCATCGTCAAGCGGAACTGACCCGCGCAGATGACGGGCCCGCCGGGATGAACTCCCGACAGGCCCGATGTGTTGCGCGTGCGGCTGGTCGCTCCGCCGCGGTTACCGCCCGGCGGGCTCCTCTTCCTTCTCTCGCCGGCGGCGCTCGATGATCTCCTCGGCGATCTTCTGCGGCACGCGGGCGTATCGGGACAGCTCCATCGAGAACGTCGCCATGCCCTTCGACAGACTCCGCAGCACGGTGGCGTAACCGAACATCGTCGCCAGCGGCACCTCGGCCCGGACGATGGTGAAGTCCTCGCGGTTGACCGTCCCGTGGATGATGCCGCGCCGACTGTTCAGGTCGCCGACGATCTGCCCCTGGTATTCCGAGGGAGTCTCGACCTCGACGGACATCACCGGTTCCTGGAGGCACGGCGCCGCGGCCTGGAAGGCGGCCCTGAACGCCGCGACAGCGGCGGTGCGGAACGCCATCTCGCTCGAGTCCACCTCGTGATACGAGCCGTCGTCGAGGCACATGCGGACGCCCACGATGCGGTATCCGGCGACGGGCCCCTCGGCCATGGCGGACTCGAAGCCCTTGGACACCGACGGGATGTAGTCGCGGGGAATTCGTCCGCCGGTGATGTTGTCCTCGAACTCGTAGGGGTTTTCGGCGTCGTCCCCGAGCGGGACGAGCCGTCCGACGACGTGGGCGAACTGCCCGGCGCCGCCGGTCTGTTTCTTGTGGCGGTAGTCGAAGGTCGCCTCGCGGGTCGGCGCCTCGCGGTAGCTGACGTTCGGCGCGCCGACCTTCACGTCGGCGCGGTACTCGCGCTTCATTCGCTCGACGTACACATCGAGGTGCAGCTCGCCCATCCCGGCGATGACCGTATCGCCCGTCTCCGGATCGACGCTGACGCGGAAGGTCGGGTCCTCCTTCATGAAGCGGTTGAGCGCCTTGGCCATGCGGTCCTGGTCGTCAGAGCTCGCCGGGTGCAGCGAGAGACTGATGACCGGCTCGGCGACGAAGATGCTCTCGAGCGAGTAGTTGACGCCGTTGCCGCAGAGCGTGTCGCCGCTGGCGCAGTCGGCGCCGACGACGGCCACCACGTCGCCCGGTCCGGCGGCGTCCACGTCCTCGCGGTCGTCGGCGTGCATGCGGACGATCCGCGAAATGCGGACCCGCTCGTTGGTCCGGGAGTTGACGTACTGCCCACCCTTGGCAAGCGTGCCCTGGTAGACGCGAACGTAGCTGACCTGCCCGAAGCTCTCGTCCACGAGCTTGAAGACCATCGCCACGGTCGGCTCGTCCGGGTCGCATACCAGCGTCGCCTCGGCGCCGTCGTTGTCGTGGTCGCGGGCGAACGCCGTGCGGTCCAGCGGGCTGGGCAGATAGGCGGACACCGCGTTCATCAGCGGCTGAACGCCCTTGTTCCTGAAGGCCGAGCCCATCATCAGCGGGACGATGTCGCGGTTGATCGTCGCGGTGCGGATCGTCTCGCGGATCATCGTCTCCTCGACCGGCTCCTCCTCCAGCAGGAGCATCATCAGATCGTCGTTGTACATGCTCAGCGCTTCGAGCATCTCGTGACGCGCCGCGGCCGCCTGGTCGGCGAGCTCGTCGGGCACGTCCGACGCGACGACCTTCTCGCCCTGCTCGCCCTTGAAGGTCAGCGCCTTCATGGCGACCAGGTCGATCACGCCGCGGAAGCCCTCGCCCGAGCCGATTGACATCTGGATCGGCACGACCGTGAGCCCGAGCTTCTCGGCGAGGTCTCGCCGCACGGCGTCCACATCGGCGCCCTTGCGGTCCATCTTGTTGACGAAGGCGATCCGCGGCACGCCGTAGCGCTTCATCTGGCGGTCGACCGTCACGGACTGGCTCTGCACGCCGCCGACGGCGCAGAGGATCATGATCGCCCCGTCCAGCACGCGCAGCGAACGCTCGACTTCGAC
>CAZADC010000079.1:0-11035 GCA_964483755.1 uncultured Planctomycetaceae bacterium
GATGTACCAGCGGGGCGGGAAGGACTGGAAGGAGTACTACCCGCGGATCAAGCGGCGCCTGCTGGGCATGCAGTTTCCCGATGGAAGCTGGAACGGGGACAACGTGGGCACGACCTACGGCACGGCGATGGCGACGACCATCCTCCAGCTGCCGTACGGATACCTGCCGATTTATCAGCGATAGCACCCTCGCGCGGCGAGCAGACGCCCGCGGCGTACGAATTCGACACACGACGTTAGGAGATTCTCGTGGCTGAACAGGACATGCCGGACCGAGGCGCGGCGACGGGCGACGGGGCCCCGCTGCAGGACGAGGACATCCAGGCCGCCGAGCGGCTGAGCGACGCCTACCGCACGATGCGCGACGAGCTGGGCAAGGCGATCGTCGGGCAGGAGGAGGTGCTCGAGCAGCTCCTGACGTGCATCTTCGCCCGCGGGCACGCCATTCTCGAGGGCGTGCCGGGGCTCGCCAAGACGCTGATGGTCAGCTCCCTCGCCCAGTGCCTGGACCTGGAGTTCGCCCGCATCCAGTTTACGCCCGACCTGATGCCCTCGGACATCACCGGCACGGAGGTCATCCAGGAGGATCGCTCCACCGGGCAGCGCGAGCTGAAGTTCCTGGAGGGACCGATCTTCAACAACGTGATCCTCGCCGACGAGATCAACCGCACGCCCCCGAAGACCCAGGCGGCGCTGCTCGAGGCGATGCAGGAGCGGCAGGTGTCGGCGGGGGGACGGCGGCTCGTCATGCCCGACCCGTTCTTCGTGCTCGCCACGCAGAACCCCATCGAGCAGGAAGGCACGTACCCGCTGCCCGAGGCCCAGCAGGACCGGTTCATGTTCAAGATCTTCGTGAACTATCCGAACTGGGACGAGGAGTTCGACATCATCCGCCTCACGACGGCCGACCAGGTGACCGAGTTGACGGGGGTGCTGGACGGGCCGACCATCCTGCAGCTTCAGCAGATCATCCGGCGCGTTCCCGCGGCGGACCACGTGATCCAGTACGCGATGCGGATCGTCCGCGCGACGCGCATCCGCGAGGGCGACGTGCCGGAGGTGGTCCGCGAGTACGTCAGCTGGGGCGCGGGCCCGCGTGCGTGCCAGTACCTGATCCTCGGCGGGAAGGTCCGCGCGGTGCTCTACGGGCGGTTCCACGTGTCCACCGAGGACATCGCCGCGGTCGCCAAGCCGGTGCTTCGCCACCGCCTGGTGACCAACTTCAACGCCGACGCGGAGGGGTTCGACAGCGACCGGATCGTCGACGAGCTGCTGAAGATCGTCGAGCCGCACGAGTCGGCGATCGCCGCCAGCCCCGCGACCGGCAAGGCGGTCGAGTAGACGGAGCCGGCCGGTCCGGCAGCGCTGACCGCGGCGGGACGGCGTCCGACCGGCCGCCGCGAAGGGCGTCTCCCGCATTGACCCGCAGCAACCCGGCGAGAGCAACGCATGGCCGAAGCGACAGCACAGGAACTGACGAAGTACCTCGACCCGAAGGTCCTCGCGAAGATCACGCGCCTGGACCTCCAGGCCCGCCTGGTCGTCGAGGGGTTCATCGCCGGGCTGCACCGCAGCCCGTTCCACGGGTTCTCCGTCGAGTTCGCCTCCCACCGAGAGTATGCGCCGGGCGACGACATCAAGCACATCGACTGGAAGGTCCAGGCCCGCACCGACCGCTACTACATCAAACAGTACGAGGAGGAGACCAACCTCAAGGCGACGTTCCTCCTCGACGCGAGCGAGTCGATGCACTACGGCGGCGGGGACGGACGGGAGGGGCTGACGAAGTTCCGCTACGCCGCGGCGGCCGCGGCGTCCCTGGCGTTCCTCCTGCTCCAGCAGCAGGACGCGGTCGGGCTCGGACTGTTCGACGAGGAGCTGCGGACGCTGGTTCCGTCCTCGGCGAGCCCGAACCAGATCAAGACGCTGGTCCACGCGATCGACGTGCAGGAGCCGCGCAACAAGACGTCGCTCGAGCCGATCTGCCACGCCGTCGCCGAGCGGATTCCCCGGCGCGGGCTGGTGTGCCTGGTCAGCGACCTGTTCACCGACGTGGACGGACTCATCCGCGGGCTGCAGCACTTCCGCCACTACGACCACGAGGTGATGGTGCTGCACGTGATGGACGCCGACGAGCTGGAGTTTCCCTTCCAGGGCAACACGATGTTCCGCGGGCTGGAGGAGACGGGGCGACTGACCGTCGAGCCGCGGGCGCTCCGCAAGGCGTACCTGGAGGCGGTCGAGGAATTCTGCCGCGACGTCAAGCGGCGGTGCATCGCCAGCCGGATCGACTACAAGCTGATCTCGACGGCCGACCACCTGGACGCGGCGCTGCTGGCGTTCCTCGCCGCCCGCGCCGCCGCCGCCCGCAAGGCGGGCTCGAAACGGTGAGACGGGAATCGACGGAGTCAGGAGAATCGTGATGTGAGTCTCCGGGTCCTCTGCGGCTCTGTGGTCAGCTGTTGTGCCGTTACGGCTGATCCCGCGGGCGCACGGCCCGGTGGAGTAACGAGAATATGCCGTTCATTCATCCTGCGATATTCTGGACCGGACTCGCCGCGGTGGCGGCGCCGGTGCTCATCCACCTGCTCAACCGCCGGCGGTTTCGCGTCCGCGAGTGGGCGGCCATGCGGTTCCTGCTGGAGTCCATGCGCCGCAACCGCCGCCGCCTGCGCATCGAGGAGCTCATCCTCCTGGCGCTGCGCTGCCTGGTGATCCTCCTGCTGGCGATCGGGCTGGCGCGGTTCGTCGGCTGCTCCGCACCGGGGGCGCTCGGGCTCGGGGAAGAGGGCGGGCGTGCGAATGTCTTCGTCCTCGACGACAGCTACTCGATGGCCCAGAAGGTCGGCGGGGCGACGCTGTTCGACAAGGCCGTCGCCGACCTGTCCGAGCGGATCGGCAAGCTGCCCGCCGGCGACAAGCTGGCGATCCTCCTGGCGTCGCGAGGCGAGGGCGGCGATTCGCTGTTTGCCCCGGCGTTCGTCTCGGAAGTGGACGTCGAAGCCCTGACCGCCCGGCTGGCCGGGCTCAAACCCTCGGATCGCCGCGCCGACCTCTCCGGCTCGCTCGACAAGGCCCGGCAGCTGCTCGCCGGCGAGCCGGGCTCGCGCCTGGTGCACGTGTTCAGCGACTTCCGACGCGCCGACCTCGCGCCGGCCGAGCGCGCGACGGCGTTCCGCGAGCAGTACGAGGCGCTGCGGGGCGATGACGTGGAGCTGGTCGCGTGGGACTACGGGCGGGGCGGCCGGACGAATCTGACGATCGAGTCGGTCGAGCTGCTGGACCGCCTGGCCGCCGCTGACGTGCCGATGCGCGTCGCAGTAACCGTCCGCAACCACGGCGAGGTCCGGGCGGAGAACGTGGAGGTTTCGCTGGCGGTCCGCGCCCCGGACGGCGCGACCGCCGAGCTGCCGCCGCGGGTGATTGAGTCGATCTCGCCGGGCGAGGTGGGGCGCGTCGAGACGACCGCGACCTTCCCCTCACCGGGTTACGGGGTGCTCACGGCCCGCCTGGCGGCCGACGAACTCGCGCCGGACAACACGGCGGCGCTGAGCGTCGAGGTTGGCCCGGCGCTGCGGGTGCTGGTGGTCGACGGGCGTCCCAGCGTGGCCGACCCGACCGACAGCGCCTCGTACTTCTACGTTGCCGCGATCGACCCTACCGGCGACGGGCGCTACGGCGTCCGCCCGGAGGTCGTCCCCGTCGACGGACTGATCGGCGCCGACCTCGACCGCTACGACGCCGTCGCGCTGCTGAACGTCCCGGCCCTTCCGGCCCAGGTCTCGACCGACCCGGACTCGCCGGGGATGGACTACCCGGCGCTGCGGGCTCTGGAGGAATACGTCGCCGCCGGCGGGGGGCTGGTGATCTTCAGCGGCGAGCAAGTCAATCTGTCGTTCTACAACGGGCCGTTCTATGCCGAAGGGCTGGGGCTGTGCCCGCATCGCATCGGCGCGCCGGCGGGCGACCCGGACCGCAAGGACCGCTACTTCCGCCTCGACCCCAAGAGCATCGCGGCCGAGGGGATGCTCCGCGTCTTCCAGGGCGAGTCGGCGATCATGACGAGCCTCATCCGCTTCTTCGCCTTCACGCCGGCGGACCTGCGGGCGACGGCGCCGGCGTCCGAGAAGGTCGGCCCGCCACGGACGCTGGCCAGGTTTACCGACGACAACCGTTCGCCGGGCATCGTCATGCGGCGCTACGGCGAGGGGACCAGCGTGATGGTCTACACCACGGCCTCCACGCGCTGGACCGACTGGCCGATCGACGAGATGGGCACCTACGTCGCGGTCGTCAACGACATGCTCTCGCAGGTCGCCCGCCGCGCGGAGCGACTCACCGAGCCGGTGGGCCGCCCGATCGTCCGGGAGCTTCCCGCCTCCCTGCGCGACGCCGCCGCGACGCTCAAGACCCCGCGATACCCCGAGACCGACCTGATCCCCCTGCCCGTCCGGCGGGAGGAGGAGACGCCCTTCGTCCGCTACCAGCGGACGGACGAGGCCGGCGTGTACGAGCTGACCCTCCGCCTGCCCGACGAGACGAGCCAGCAGGTCTTCCTCGCGCGGAACGTGGACCCCGAAGAAGGCGACCTGGCGCCCGGCGGCGAAGAGGCGCTCGCTTCGGCGGCGGGGGACGATGAATTCGTCTACTTCGCCGCGTTCGACGCCGACGAGGGCGAGCGCGACCCGGCGCGGCGGAAGGAATACTGGAAATATGCGCTGCTGGCGGTGCTGGCGCTGATGGCCGTCGAGGTCGTCCTCGCCCAGCGGTTCGGGCATTACTCGTAACGAGCCGGCGCAGTCCGGCGGACCTGGCGCAACCGGAGTGAAATGGATCGCATTCTTACATGGCTGATCGGAGCGGATGCCCTGAGCGGGGCCGAGGGCTGGCGGTTCGGGTTCGTCGCCGAGTACAACAACTACGTCGTGCTCGGGCTGCTGGCGGTGCTGGCGGGGCTGGTCTACCTGACGGTCCGCTCTTACCGCCGCGAGGGCGAGCATCCGCCGCGGGTCAAGGCGACGCTGGCCGCCCTGCGTATCGCCGCGATCGTCTTGACCATGCTCGTGCTGCTGCGCCCGGCGATCGTGCTGCGATACGTCAACACCGTGTACACCACGCTGGCGGTGCTGGTCGACGACAGCCTGTCGATGTCCTTCACCGACCGCTACGCCGACGCCGAGCAGCGCGCCGCCGTCGCGGAGACGGCCGATGAAACGCCGGACAAGCTCGCCGAGACGTCCCGCCTGGAGATCGCCCGCCGGGCGCTCAACGGCGAGGACGGTCCGCTGACAAAGCTCACGGCAGAGCACCCGGTGATGGTCGTCGGGTACTCCACCGACTCGCCTGGGCGCGAGAGCTACACCCGCACCGTCGGCACCATCGACAAGGTGGGCGACGGAAAGAACCCGGACGACAATCCCGCACCGAACGACGAGTCCGACGAAGCCGCCGAGCTGCTGGGCGAGCTGAGCGGCGCCGGCTTCGAGACGGACATTGCGGCCGCCCTTCGCGACACGCTGGACCGCCTGCAGGGCAAGCGGGTCGCCGGCGTCGTGCTGGTCAGCGACGGGCAGGTGACCACCCGCGACCCGGCGGATCGGCTCGCCGGCGCGCTGGACTACGCCCGCCGCCGGGGCGTGCCGATCTACCCCGTGCTGGTGGGCGACCCGACGCCGCCGAAGAACCTGGCGGTGACGTCGCTGGTCGGCCCGCGGGAGGTCCGCCGCGAGGCGCCGGTGACGATGACCGCCACGCTCGCGCACCGCAATCTCAACGCCCGCCCGGTCGAGGTTCGCCTGCTGCGGCGGCGCGACGACGCGACCGAGTGGACTGACACGGCCGTCAGTGAGCAGGTCGTCCTCGACGGCGGCGAAGACCGGTCCCGCGGCGTGACGACCGTCGAGCTCAAGTTCACACCGCAGGAGCTGGGCCGGTTCGTCTACCGAGCCGTGGTCGAGCCGTCCGCCGACGAGGTCAACCCCCGCGACAACACCGCCGACGCCCGCCTGTGGGTCAGCGACGAGAAGATCAACGTCCTGCTGGTCGGCGCGGGTCCGGACTGGGAATTCCGCTACCTCAAGCGGATGCTCCTCCGCCAGCCCGATCTGTACCGCATGAGCGTCTGGCAGCAGAACGCCGACGAGGAGATCAACCAGGCGGCGTCCACCGGGATGAAGCTCTCCCGCCTGCCCCAGACGCTCGAGGAGCTCATCGGCTCGCCCGGCGGCACGCCGTACCCCGGGTACGACGTGATCATCCTCCACGACCCGACGCCGACCGAGAACGGGATGGACGCCGACTTCGCCGAGATGCTCCAGACGTTCGTCGAGCGCCACGGCGGAGGGCTGTGCTACATCGCGGGCACGAAGAACACGGCCGCCAACATGCTCAACGACCCCGCGCTGGCGCCGCTGGCGGCGCTTTCGCCCGTGGTCCTCGCGCCGAACACGATGGACGCGGTGGAGATCATCCGCCGCAAGAAGCCGGAGTCGTGGCGGATGATCCTCGACGCCTACGGGCTGGATCACCCCATCACCCGGCTGGCGGACTCGGCCGAGGACAGCCAGACCGTCTGGCGGGCGCTGCCGGGCACGTACTGGTCGCACCCGGTGGCGCGGATCAAGCCGGCCGCCCGCGTGCTCGCCGTCAGCGAGAACCCGGTGCGGCGGACCGACCGCAATGAGCCCGAGCCGGTCATCGCCGTCCAGCCCGTCGGACGCGGGCAGGTGGTGTACGTCGGCGTGCAGGAAATCTGGCGCTGGCGCGTGCTGCGCGACGGCGAGTTCCACCGCCGCCTCTGGAGCAACGTGGTGCGCTTCCTGGCGACCCTCCAGCCGCGGATGGTCACCATCACCGCCGGCGGGGACACCTTCACCGCCGGCGAGCGGATCACCGTCGAGGCGGAGGTGTACGACGAGAAGTTCGAGCCCCTGACCGCCGAGTCGTTCACCGTCCGCCTGGTGGACGTGGAGACCGGCGACGCGCAGTCGGTCGATCTGCCGGCCGTCGAGGACCGCCCGGGGCGCTACCGCAAGACAATCACGATCGCCCGGACGGGCGCGTATGAGCTGACGGCGCTGGCCGACGATCCCGACGCCGAGCAGAAGGTCGCCGGCAAGCGGATCACCGTCGAGCTTCCGCAGGCGGAGACGCGCCGCACCGAGGCCGACGCCGAGCTCATGCGGTCGCTGGCGAGCCGCCCGGAGAACTTCCTGGACGTCACCGAGGCCGACCGCCTGGCGTCGCTGATCCCCTCCGGCAAGCTGACGACCTACCGCGAGGACCCGCGCGAGCTGTGGGACTCGAACCTGACGCTGCTGCTGATCGTGATCCTCCTCGCGACGGAATGGATTCTCCGGAAGAAATACAACATGGCGTGAGCCCGGGAAACGATGGCTGAACAACTTGTCAATGCGACGGTGTACGGGAAGCTTCGCCGGCTTCGGGCCGCCTTGCGCGGCCGTCTGCTGGGCGAGGGGCTGGCGTGGCTGGCTCTGGCGCTGGTGGCGCTGGTGTTCGTTACGCTCGGCTTCGACTACCTGCTCCGCCTCGACCGGGCGCAGCGGGCGATCGTCATGCTGCTGGCGCTGGGCGGCGTGGGGTGCGTCCTCTGGCGCGAGCTGCTGGCGCCGATGTTCGCGCCCATGCGGTCGGACGACCTGGCCCTGCTGGTCGAGCGACGGCACGGCGAGCTTGGCGACCGGCTCATCAGCGCCCTGCAGTTCGCCCGCACGGCCGAGAACCTCCGCGGCCAGTCGCCGGCCATGGTCCGCCGCGTCGCCGACGAGGCCAACCGCCTCGCCGAACAGGTCGACGTCGCCCCGCTGGTCGAGCGACGGCTGCTGGTCCGGCGCGTCGCGATCGCCGCCTGGGCCCTGGCGCTGCTGGCGGGCTTCACCGTCTGGCGCAGCGACGTGATGGGCCTCTGGCTGGCGCGGAACGTCGCCTTCGCCGACACCCCCTGGCCGCAGGACACCTACCTGTCGGTCGAGGGAGGCCCGGACTTCACCGTCGTCCGCGGCGACGACCTGACCGTCCGCGTCGTCGCCGAGCCCGGGAGCGTCCGCCCGGATTACGTCACCGTCCACGCCCGCTACCCGTCGGTCGGCGGCGAGACGCAGGACCGCGTCGACCCGGCCGCTCCGGGCGTCTACGAGAAGACCTTCGCCGGCGTCTCCGAGGCGTTCACCTTCCATGTCACAGGCGGCGACGATCGGCGCGACGCCGACCGCCCGCACCGCGTCCGGCTGATCGATCCGCCCGCGCTGCGCGACGTGCGATTTTCCGTCGAGTATCCGACCTACATGGATCGCGCGGCGGCGGAGCTGGCCGGCGGCAGGTCCGCCGTCTCTGCGCCCGCCGGCGGGGCGGTCACGATCGTCGGCGTCGCCAATAAGGACCTCGCCGAGGCGCGGATGGTCCTCGACGACGCTGACGCCGGCGCGATGCGGATCGCCGACGTCCGTCTGGGCGAGGACGCAGCGCCCGCGCCCCGGCGCGTGCTCGGGCGCCTGCCCGTCGACGGACCGAGTCGCTCGCAGTCGATGATCCTTCGCTTCGAGCTGACCGACACGGACGGATACACCAGCCGTCGCGGGGTCCAGTATCTCGTGCAGGTTGCCCCCGACCTGTCGCCGACGGTCAAGCTGTCCCGTCGGGGCGTCGGCGGGACGATCACGCCCGACGCGCTGCTGCCACTACGCGTCGAGGCCGAGGACGACAACGCCCTGGCCGACCTCACGATCCTGCTCAGCGCCGAGGACGTCGAGACGCTGCCCGAGACGACCATCGAGGTGCCGCCCGGCCTCCGGCGGCTGGACGTCTCGCCCGAAGTGGACCTCCAGGGGCTGGGTCTCGAAGCCGGCGGCGTTCTCTCGCTGCAGGCGCGCGCGACCGACACGCTGCCCGAGCGGCTGGGCGGCCCCAACGAGACGCTCACCGAGGCGATGGCGTTCCGCCTGGTCACCCCCGAGGAACTGATGGCCGAGCTGGTCCGCCGCCAGAAGGAAGTGCGCGTGGACTTCGTCGAGGCGATCGCCCTGCAGGAGGAAACCCGGGCCAAGACCGGCGCCGTCGCCGCGACGCTGGAGGCGGGCGAGGCGACGGCCGAGCAGCGACAGTCGCTCAAACTCGCCGCCCGGATGCAGCAGGACGTGGGCGGGCGATGTGCGGCCGCGGCGCAGGCGCTGTCCGGCGTGCTCACCGAGCTGATCTACAACCGCCTCGGGACGGAGACGGACCGGGAGAACCTGCGGGGGGGCGTCATCGAACCGCTTCAGGAGCTGACGGCTGCGATGGGCCAGGCGGCCGCCGCCCTGAACGACACCGACCGCATGACGGGAGAGAATCTCGCGCAGCAGGTCGCCGACCTGGCCGCCGTGCAGGAGGGCTTCGTCCGCCAGATGGAGGCGATCCTGGAAAACATGGAGAAACTCGCCAGCCGTCAGGAACTGGCCAACGAGCTCAAGCGTCTGATTAATGCGTCGCAGGAGTTGCTCGAACGGATCCGCCGCCGGCAGGAGGAAGAGGTCGAAGGCGTGTTCGACGGGGACGAGGAATAGACGAAGAGTTGACCACAGAGAACACAGAGAGCAGAAGCAACGGATGAACTGCTTTGTCGGTCAGAATTGCTGCAAGCTCGGCCGCCCATCGCGAAGAGAGGCGGGCGCGCCTTCCGGACTCGTCGGCGGACCGCCACGTGCCGAAGCCGCGCCGGGCGTCATGCTCGAACCTGCATCCCTGTGCTGCCTGTGCGGGCGGCGAGCGGATTTCGCCGTCTGAGGCGCTGTTTCTACAATGGAGCGTGACATGAACACACGCAGTCGACAACTTCCGGTCATCGCAGCGCTGCTCGTTGCGGCGGTCCTGCTGACATTCCCGGCCCCGACGGCCGGGCAGGACGACCCGACCACCCGCAGCAGCGAGGAGGTCGCCCGCCAGCAGTTCATCCGCCGCCAGTTCACCGAGCTGACGACGCAGATGCTCGAGGTCGCGGATCTCATCCAGAAGAGTGAGCCGGAGTCGGCGCTGGCCCTTCGCCAGGCCGTCAAGGAGGCCCAGGCGGCGTTCATCGCCGAGGACATGGACGAGGTCGCCGAGCTGCTGGGCAAGGGGCTCGCCTCGGCCGCCCTGAACACCGAGCTCGAGATCATCGACGAGCTGCAGAAGGTCCTCCGAACGCTCTACAGCGCCGGGATGGACCTGGATGAGCGGCGGAAGCGCATCGCCGAATGGAAGGAGTTCCGCGAGCGGATCGACAGGATCATCGAGCGGCAGAAACCGCTGGAGGCCAAGAGCCGCCTCGCCCGCGACGCCGAGCAGTGGCGCGAGCGGATGGACGACCTCTCCAAGCGTCTGGCCGGCATCGTCGCCGACCAGGAGCGACTCCGCGACGAGACACGCAAGCTTCCGGCGGGCGATGAGGACGTCCGCAAGCTCGCCGAGCTGCGCCAGCAGATTGACGATCTCATCACCGAGCAGACGAAGGTGAACGAGGCCACCGACAACGCCCCCGTCGCCGCGCTGCCCGTGCTCGGAGAGGCCCAGGAGAAGCTGACAGGCCCGGCCGGGGAGCTGAGCGGGAAGCTCGACGACGCGGGCAAGGACCCGAAGCTCGCCGAACGGACGGGCGGGAAGCCCGGCGACAACCCCGTCTCGCGCGCCGGCGAGTATGCCAAGGCCGCCGCGGGCGAGATGGGCAAGGCGTCCGACGCACTGTCGCGAAGCAGCTCGGACGACGCGGCCGCCCCGCAGACCCAGGCGCTGGAGGACCTGCGGGCGGCGTCGGCGGCGCTGTCGGAAGCCATCGCGGCCGCATCCGAGAATACCCCCGCCGGGCAGACCGGCGAGGATCAGACACAACTCGCCCAGAGGACGCGACAGCTCGGCGAGGACATCCGCCGAGCGGCCGAGGAAGCCGGCCTTGGCAGCAGCGGCTCGCAGGGCAGCAGCGGTTCGCAGGGCAGCAGCGGCTCGCAGGGCAGCAGCGGTTCGCAGGGCAGCAGCGGGTCCCAGGGCAGCAGCGGTTCCCAGGGCA
>CAZADC010000080.1:0-11013 GCA_964483755.1 uncultured Planctomycetaceae bacterium
CGCGGCGGCCCGTGGCGGCACGAGGCGCGCCACGACGACCCGGGGCCCGCCGAGGACTACGGGATCGTGGTCCGCGGCCCGCACCCCGATCATCCCGGCCGCCTCGTGCTGGTCATGGCGGGCACGCGATCACTCGGCACCGGCGCGGCCTGCCTGGCGGCAACGCGCCCGGAGTTCATCAGCGAAATCCGCAACGCGCTGCGGGACGTGGACCTCGGGGACAAGTCACGGACCATCTGGGCGCTGGTTCGCGGCTGCCCCGATCCCAGGGACGGGCACGTCTCCCCGCAATACATGAGCGTTGAGGAGGTGGGCGTTGTCGAGTAGGTCGCAGGCGAGAATGACGGCTTGGCGGACGACCATAGGGTGGTCGCCTGACGGTCGCTGGATTGCGACATCAAACCTGTAGGGTGCGGTCTCTTCAGCACAGTGCGGTGTCCTTCCGAGGGCGCCGCGTTGCGGGGCAGAGCACGCGGCAGCTTGGACCCTCGACGGGGCTCAGGGCGACAGGCCGACGTGCATACCGATGGTCACGTCGCCAAATGCTTTGCCAGATCTCAGCGCCTTTCGCGGGCTGACGCGAACTGTCGCGAACGAAGCGGCGATTCCGAGGACAGCGCGAAAGCATTGCAGGGACGGGGAAAGGTCGCTATTGTCGCGGCTGAAGCCACCCGTGCGCCCGTAGCTCAATTGGATAGAGCATCGGTCTTCGGAACCGAGGGTTGGGGGTTCGAGTCCCTCCGGGCGTGGTGAGTGACGGCAGGGCCGGAGAGCGGTCTTCGGCCTGGTGTCGTAGACGGGGGCGGTCATCTCCTGCGAGATGGGCTATCGTCCCGCCGGCGGCGCAGCCGGGCAGGGGGGACGTTGAGGTCAGAAGGCGGGCTGGGGCGCTTGAGGGGCGCGGGGGCGGGACGCTGTCTGGGTGGTTCCCGGGACCCGTCACGCTGTCACATTTCCATGTCCAGGTCGCCGTGCGAGGTTTCTTTGCCGCGCGCGTCCGCCGAATCTTAGCTTGCAGATGAAGCGTCTCTGCGCGGGCGCCGCTTCGGGCGCTGCGCGAGGGGCGTTGCTGGAGGCGACTGTTCATGACGTATGCGACGATGATTCTCGTGCTCATGGGGGCGACGATGGCGCCGTGCGACGGCGCCGACCGTCTGGCGGGACTGGTCGATGATGTTCTGCTCGCCTGGAGCGAGGAGGAGATGCACCTCTGGGGCATCGGCACGCCGTGGGACCGGGCGGAGGACGAGCTGCCGCCGGTCCACCTTTGTGAGGAAGTCACGGAAACCTTCCGCGCGGTCGGGGCTTCACGACGTGAAGAGCGTCCGCCGGTCCTCCTTCCGTCCCTCGTGCATGGCGACTTCGCGACTGGTGGGGGAGCGGTCCGGTCGGGCGCGCCGGTCCCGGTTGAGGACTCGCCGTCCGACGAGGGCCGCGACGGCAAGAGCCCCTCCGCTGCGGCGCCCGTCGTACCCGAGCCGCTGACCTGCACAATGCTCGTGCTCGGCGGCGGGGCGCTGTTGCGCCGCCGCTGACTTGCGTAGCGGGCGGGAGCGTGTCAGCCGTTCGGGAACTCGACAGGCGGCGCTGCCGGTCCGCGCAAAACTTCTGTCGGGCGGTCGTGTTCCCATAGATATGAGAACACACGACCAAAACCCGGCCCGAGCGTATTCCGCTACCCGAAGCTCCCGTGTCGCCCTGCTGCGGTTTGTCCTGCCGTGTCTGGTCGCCTGCGTTCTCGCCGTCGGTGCGGCGACGGCGGGCGAGGAGGCGGCCGACGAGCCGGTCCCCGTCATCTACGACACGGACATCGGCGAGGACATCGACGACACCTGGGCGCTCGTGTATCTGCTCCGTTCGCCGGAGGTGGAGGCGAAGCTCATCACGACCGGCTTCACACTGCCGATGAAGAAGGCGAAGATCGTCGCCAAGGTGCTCGAGCGGATCGGGCGGACCGACGTGCCGGTCGGTGCGGGCGTGGGGCGTCGCGACTACAACACCAACTACCGCCCCTGGGCGGACGATTTCAAGGCGGGCCAATACGAAGGGACGATCCACGGAGACGGCGTCGGGAAGCTCATCGAGACGGTTCACACCGACAGGACCGGGCGGCTGAAGATCATCGCCGTCGGGCCGATGCAGACGCTGGCCGAGGCGATCGAGCGCGATCCGTCGATCGCGCCGAAGGCCGAGCTGATCGCCATGGCGGGTAACTTCGCGCACCTCGGCGGCGACAGGAAGGCGAGGTCGGAGAGCAACGTCCGCTGCAAGATCCCCGAGGCGCGGAAGGTCTTCTCGGCCGACTGGAAGAGGATCATCGTCGTTCCGTCGGAGACCTGCGGGCAGGTGAAGCTCACCGACGAGCGCTACCGGCACGTGCTCGGCAGCGAGGATGCGGGGGCCCGGACGATCATCGAGGTCTACAGGATCTGGCGGAAGAACGTCAACTGGACCAACGTCAACCCGGACGTCGAGAGCTCCCACCTGTACGACACGCTCGCTGTCCGCCTGGCGTGGGGAACGGAGCTCGTGAAGTTCACGCCGCTGCGCATGCGGATCACCGACAAGGGACAGACCGTCGTGGACGAGGAGAAGGGCGATCGCGTGCTGACCGCTACGGCCTGGCGCGATCCGCACGCCCTGTGGGAGTTCGAGAACCAGCTCGTCCGGCGGATCACCGGCTCCCTGCCCGAACAGGGCGTCCGCCTGCCGGTCAGGGACGTGGCCGCCAGCGCGAACGCCGAGCAGGCCCGCAAGGCGCTGATCGACGGCGAGCGCCGGCGCCACGGAAAGGCCTGGTCGGTCAAGACCAGCAAGCAGCCGGGGTGGTTCCAGCTCGAGCTCGCGCGCCCGGCCGAGGTGCGCATGGTCAAGATCGCCTTCGCCAACGGAAACGTCTGGACCGAGAAGTTCGAGATTCGCACGTCGACCGACGGGGAGACCTGGCGCACGCTGCTGGACACCGCCAGCGGCGGGAAGACGCGCGACTTCGAGCGGTTCCCGGTGAAGCCCACCAGGGCCCGCTGCGTCCGCGTCGTGCTCAAGGGGCACGCCACCTGGCACCCGACGCCGATCGGCGGGGCGCGTGTCTACGGCCTGCCGGCCGACTGACCGCGCCGGACGCCGGCGGAGATTTCTACCAGGACGGCTCGGCAGCCATCCGCGGGCGACTGGAGGCGGAGGGACGGGCCCGTGCCCGCCGATTTCGCGTTTCCCCAGGTCGCACTTCGGATGTCCAGCCAGCGGAGGTGCGCCTCCCGGCCTTCCATGCCCGATACGTCCAGCACGCACGAGCCCGGATTGAGGAAGACCACGGCATAAGCGCGGCCGGGATCGGCCAGACAGAAGGCGGTGTTCTCCTTTCGTTCGGAGAGCAGGTCATTGTGCGGGCGGCAGGTGAACACGCCCAGTTCGTCGGTCAGGCGGCGCATGGCCTTGATGTGGGCGCAGGCGTCGGCATCGAGGCCGAGCCCCGCCGGGGGGCGGTGAAAGCGGCACCCGGCCAGACCGGCGAAGATGTTGCGCCAGAACCGTTCGAGGGCGTCGGTCCGTGTGCCGGCGAAGTCGAGCCCCGAGTCGCCGCCGTACATCTTGTCGCAGTTGACGGGGCGGACGTCTTCGGACGCCTGCACCTTGCTCCAAAACCAGTGAGCCGTCCTGTAATGCACCTCGCCGCGCTGGGCGTTGTGGTTGGAGATGTCACAGAAGCTGTAGAGGTCAGGCCGCCCGAGGGTGTTCAGCGGCGTCGCCCGCCTGACGTACGGGTTCGTGCCGGTCGACTGGAGTCGCACGTCCGCCACGGCGCCGCCCGTGGGGTCGAAGCTGTCCCACATCTCGGTGATCTCGACCGCCACGCCGGCCTCGGCGGCCCGGCGGCGCACGTACCGGGCCCAGTACGCGGGCCACTCGGGATGGGCGTTGGTCTCGTTGTCGACGCAGTAGAGAACGTGGTCGTACCGGAAGCCGATCGACAGCAGGCGATCTACGTAGTGCCTCTGAAAACGCAGGACCAGCGTGTTGTCGCGCAGTGCGGGCACCGTTTCGAAGAACGGGTTGATGAAGTTGCACCCGGTAGAGGGGAAGTTCTCCGGCAGGCCGGAATCGGCCGAGGAGTAGTTGACGTTGTTCCGTGGATTGACGGGGTTGTCCAGCCAGGGGTAGTAGTCCGGTCGGGCCTCGCGCTGGTAGAAGTCGTAGGTCGCCCAGATCTCCACCTGGACGATGATCTCGCGCTGCTGCGTCAGGCGCAGGAAGCGATCGAATCGCCGCCAGTACTCCTCTTCGAACCGTTCGAGGTCGTATCCGCCGGCCGCTTCGTCGTAGACGTAGGGACGGACGTCGCCGAGGTCTCGTGACGACATCGTGCAGCGCACGTAGTTCCCGCCGGCGCTGTTCAGCGTGTCGAGCTGGCATTCCAGATTCACGCGCTCGGGATCGTGGTGAATCGCGTCGCCGTGGCGGGGCGCCTTTCGCGCCTCACGGACGGAGGCCGGAATCTGGAACAGGTTGTCCTCGTCGGAACCCCCGAGCAGGAGTACGGGGTGGCCGCGGTACTGCCAATAGGCCGGGTTTGCGGCATAGGGCTGGATTCTGTCGTTGCTCATGAAGAAATGCTATCCTCACTGGGGTTGATCCAGGCAGCCCGAGCGGACCGCCTCGGGCTCACTTTTTTCGCATCGAGACAACCAGACGAATCCCGGTGGGCCTGGCATGAGGCGTCTATCCGCTCGACCGGAAGCTCACCTGGCGTAGCCCGCCGGCAGTTCGGGGTTGATCTCCCCCGGTTCGTAAGCCTCCTCGTAGAGGCCCTTGATCAGCGGGTTGTAGCTGTCGCCGAACCAGCCGCGGAAGAACATGCTGTCGCCGTTCCGCACGCCGTCGAGCAACTGCGGTCGGAGCTCCTGCCATCGTTCCCTCTTGAGATTGACGGTGTAGCTGACGCTGAACGCGCCGGGCAGGAGTTTGCGCCAGAACGGCCGGGTTACGGGCCCGCTGTAGGGCGGCTGGAGGTACACCGACGTGTAGGCGAGCTGTCCGGGGTTCGGGGCGAACTCGGGGATCAGCAGGACGTCCGGGTGACGCTTGTGGAGCTCACGCCAGATGTGCGGGTCGAGCAGCGTCCACTTGTACTCCTGCTTCTCGCCGACCGGGCGGTGGACGCCGTTGGTGTCGATGTAGATGAGCGTGCAGCCCCAGTTCTCCTTGGCGTACTGGATCTTGCGGCTCATGCGTTCGACGATCGGGTAAAAGCGCTCTGCCGGCACGCCCTCCGGCCAGATGTCGCTGAAGTCGTCGCCGAGGGGGTTGCGGTCCGGGTTGTGGGCGCCCGTGCCGTGCCCGCCCGCGGTCCTGCCGAGCGGGCGGGACGAATCGCTGACGTTGTTCAGGCAGACGTTCGTCCCGTCCGGCGTGAACACGCGGAATTCCCGGAGGCTGATCCACCGGCCGTCGTATTCGTGGGCGCCGGTGACCGTCAGCCTGACGCGCCTCGCCTTGACCGGTTCGAACGTGTCGGTGATCGGCGAGTCGACCTTGCCGGGTGCCGTGTTGTCCGTCCGGTCGATGACGGTGGACCAGTCGCCGTCGGCGGGCTTCGCCTCGATCCGGTACTGGTAGGCGCGGTCGGCGTGGCAGACGACCTCCGCCCTGTTCACCGTCTTCTCGGCCCCGAAGTCCACCTCGACCCACTGCGGGAAGTCCTGCACCGACCAGCGGCTTGCCACGTCGTCGTCGCAGGCGGCGGCGGGGGGCGTGAGGTATACCTGGGTGGGACGGATGCAGCATCCGGTTCGGAGCCCGGCGTCGAGGAACTTCCGGAAGAAGTCCGGCCAGATGTCCTCCATCTCGGGCGCCAGGATCTTCACCATCCGCGGGTCGCCGATGAAGGTGATCGGGTGCGGATTCTCCGCCCCCTCGGGGTCCCACACGATGACGCCCTGGGCGTTCATTCCCTTGAGAATCTCGACGCTTCGCTCGGCGCTCTGCAGCATGCGCTCGCGCAGCTCCTTTTTCCCGGCGGCGGTGCGGACGTCCAGGTCCTTGTCCTTGAACCAGTTGCGCGGGTTGTTGGCCGGGCCCTTGCCGTGGGCCATCCAGATCGCGCCGACGGGGCGCCGGTCGGTCCAGACCAGGCGCGGCTGGTGGTACTCGCGGAAGGCCTCGTACATGTCCGCGATGAGCTTGTCGTTGTCGGAATCCGCCGAGGCGAAGCGGAGGGACATCTTCACGGTGAGCGACTCGCCGGGGGCGACGCGCGGCAGCCCGTAGTGGTGGTAGACCACGCCGCCGGGCTCGGTCATGTTGACGTTGCCCTGCGCCTGCACCGGGAGCACGGTGTTCTTCTCCCGCGGGCGGCCGAAACCGAAGTTCAGCGGCATGACGGTTTCGCAGCACAGCAGCAGCTTCTGTCCGCCGTATGTGATTTCGCGGACGTTGAAGTGCCCCGGCAGGCTGACCGAGCCGCGCCAGTGCTCCGGCCTGTCGAACGATTCCGGCAGGGAGAGCGTCAGCGGGACGACGTCGAACATCGCGATCGTCCGCTTCGAGTCGTTGCGGATCGTGACGGCGAGGTTCAGGCGGTCCGGACCGCTGCCGTAGGCGAACGAAACGGCGCCCCAGTCGTAGCCGAACGTCAGCACCTTGCGGGCGCGGTCGAAGCGGACCTTCGGCTCGTCGCCGTCGAGCGTTTCGAACTCGTACTCGTTGAGCCCGTCGTCGCCCAGCCGTTTCTTCTCCAGCACGATCCTGGAGACGCTCGGCGTGCCGTCCTCGAGCAGGTTCGCGCCCGCCCATTCGAGCAAGCTCAGCCCTTCATCGTCGTAGCCGATCTTCAGGCCCTTCTCCGCAGCCGGGGCGCGAAGGGCAAAGGCGACGCTCGCGAAGGCAACCAGCGAGATTCTCAATGCGTTCGGCATGGCTTGCTTCCTTTCCGCGGTTTGAGTCTGTCCGCGTCTTGTCTTGGTGTCCGCTCGGACGTCTGCTCCGCCGTCGTCGGGTGTTGGACTACCGCTTGACGCGGGCGTTTCCCGCCCAGATGGACCAGATCTGCTCCTCGTCGGCGGGCTGGGCGTAGTCGGTCAGCAGCGTGGTGACCAAGGCGCCGCTGGCCCAGCCGAACTGGACGCACCGCTCCGCGTCCCACCCCTTCAGGATACCGTAGAGCATCCCGCCGACGAACCCGTCACCGCCGCCGATGCGGTCGAGGACGGTGATGTCGCGGGGCGGGACCACGTGGAACTCCTCGCCGGCGGACATGATCGCACCCCACAGGTGATGATTCGCCGAGACGACCTGCCGCAGCGTGGTGGCGAAGACGGTTGCGTCGGGGAACTGCTTCTTCGCCCGGTTGATCATCTCCTTGAAGCCGTCGATCTCGGCGGCGACGTCCTGTCCGCCCGCCTCCGGGCCCTTCAGCCCGAGGCAGAGCTGGAAGTCCTCCTCGTTGCCGATCAGCAGGTCCGAGACGCCGGCGATCTCCGTGAAGATGTCGCGAAGCTCGCTCTCCCGGCCTTCCCAGAATGACGCGCGGTGGTTGAGATCGAAGCTGATCCGCGTGCCGTGCCTGCGGGCGGCGCGGGCGATCTCCAGGCAGAACTGCCCCGTGTCGGGCGACAGGGCGGCGATCAGCCCGGACATGTGCACGATCTGCACGCCCTCGGCGCCGAAGATGCGGTCGAGATCGAAATCCTTCGCGTTCAGCGTGCGCCCGACCTCGCCGGACCGGTCGTTCCACACGCGCGGCCCGCGCGTGCCGCAGCCGCGGTCGGCGAGGTTGAACTGGTGACGATAGCCCCACGGCCCGCCCTGGTCCACCTCCGCGCCGTCCACGGTCATGTGGCGCGAGGCGAGATCGTGGCGGATCATGCGGGCCAGCGGCGAGCCCTTCACGAATCGCGTAAGCACGCGCACCGGCAGCCCGAGATAGGACGACACGCTGGCGACGTTCGTCTCCGCGCTGGTCGCCTGGAGGAAGAACCGGCGGCTGCAGTGGAAGGGCTGACCTTCCTCGGGTGTAAAGCGGACGCCGGCGCTGGTGGGCACGAGCAGGGCGTAGTCGCAGTCGGTGCGAAGGTCGATGGTCATCGGTGTTCCTCGTCTCTGGGATTGTCCGAAGTCACATGCGTCAGGCGGGTTCGCCGACGAAGAGGCCGCGCCCGGCCGGGTTACGCGTCGCCGTTCGCGAACCACCGCTCGCGGTGGGCGTCGGCGAGCGCCTTGAGGCGCTCGACGACGTCGGGATGCTCCGCGGCGACGTTCGTCGTCTCGCAGGGGTCTTCGACCATGTCGAACAGGGACAGGTCGATGTGCCGGTTGTCCATCCGCCCGGGCCTGCCGTCACGCCCCGGCTCGATGAGCGTAGCATACTCGTGCGGGAGGTGCAGCTTCCACCTGCCGTCGCCGCTGACGACGCTCTCGAGCCGCCCGCCGGTCGTGATCGGGTACATCTCGTGCGGGTTGACCGCGTCCGGACGGCACGTGAGCAGGTCCAGCACGTCGCGCCCGTCGATCGGGTTGTCCGGCAGCTCCGCGCCCGCAAGGGCGGCGAAGGTCGGCAGGACGTCGATGCTGGAGAAGGCCTGCTCGCTGACGTGACCGGCCGGGATGCGCCCGGGGAAGCGCCCGACCAGCGGACAGCGGATGCCGCCGTCGAAGCTGGTGGCCTTCGCCTCGCGGAAAGGCGTCCTGCCCGCGTGGTCGCCGTAGGCGATCCACGGGCCGTTGTCCGAGCTGAACAGGAAGACCGTGTTGTCCGCGACGCCCGCGGCCTCCAGCGCCTCGGAGATCCGTCCGACCGACCAGTCGATCTCCATCATCACGTCCGCGTACAGCCCGCAGCCGGACTTGCCCAGGAACTTGTCGCTGCAGTAAAGCGGCACGTGGGGCATGTTGTGAGGGACGTAGAGGAAAAACGGCCCGTCTCGATGCCGCTCGATGAAGCTCACCGCGTGCTCCGTGTACCACGTGGTCAGCATCGGCTGCTGGTCGGGGCTGACGTCGTCGATGACGATCTCCCCGTTCTCCCAGAACTGGAGCTCGTACTCGTCGAACGCCCGGCTGGCCGGGTGATGCCGCCACATGTCGTTGGAATACATCAACCCGCATGACTCGTCGAATCCGCGGGCGTGCGGGCGGGTGTCCGGATGGTCCCCGACGTGCCACTTGCCGAAGCACGCCGTGGCGTACCCGGCCGTCCCGAGCACCTCGGCCATGGTGGCGTATTGCGGGTCCAGCCCGCGCCGGCGGGGGCCGATCGCCCCGAACAGGCCCGTCCGCTCGGGGTTGCACCCCGTCAGCAGGGCCGCACGCGACGCGCTGCAGATGCCCTGCGGGACGTAGAACTGGCGGAACACGCAGCCCTCGTTCGCCAGCTGCTCGACGTGCGGCGTCGGGTAGGGCGTGTCGGCGAACGGACGGAAGTCGGCCCATCCGGCGTCGTCCAGAAACACGATCACGAAGTTCGGCTGTGCGGGCATGGGGTCCTCTCGTCCTGCGGCGGGGCCAGAAGCGCGGCCGCGACCCGTAACCTACCGGTGCGGGCGGGCATGTCAAGCGGGCGCCGGAGGCGCGTCGCACCGGCGTATCGATGGAGCGTCCGGCCGGGCCCTTGCCCTTCCTTCCGAGTCCGCAGAACCGGCATATCCTGCCGGCCTCACCCAGCTTCGCAGGATTACTTTATGCCGTCGTCCGGGGCTTTCCGCCTTTGCGCCTCGCCGAGGCGCGGTATCATAGCAGGTGCAGCAGTCGTGTTGCGGAGTGCCCTCGGAGGACGCTTCCGATGATCGGCCGCGTCTGGAAACGCAAGCTGAAGATCGCCATCTACGTCGTGCTGAGTTTCGCGGCGATGTGCTGAGTCCACAATCCCGGCGGTCGGACCCGGCCCGCGCGACGGCGGGCCTTTTTTCATGCGCCGCCGTCGCCGCCGAGTCGGCGGAGAAATTCCGTCTCGTCGATCGTCTCCACGCCGAGTCGCCGCGCCTTGTCGGCCTTCGAGCCGGCCGATTCGCCGACGACCACGAAGTCCGTGTTCTTCGACACGCTGGACGTGCACCGCCCGCCCGCGTCGCGAACGGCCTGCTCGGCCTCCCGGCGGGAGAAGCTCTCCAGCGTGCCGGTGACGACGACCGTACTGCCGGTTAGGGGCTGTGAGGGGGCGGGTTCGGCGGCCGTCGCGTCGGCGTCGGCCGTCATGTTCACGCCGGCGTCCTCCAGGCGCCTGAGCGTGTCGCGCCCCGCGTCGGAGTCGAGGAACGCCCGCAGGCTCTCGGCGATCACCGGGCCGATCTCCTCCGTCTCGGCCAGCTCGTCCGCCGGCGTGTCGATCAGCTTCCGCAGGTCGCCGTAGCGGCGGACGAGCACTTCGGCTGCCCGCTGACCGACGTGGCGCACGCCAAGCGCCGCCAGGACGCGCTCCGGCGGGCGGTCCTTCGATGCGTCGATGGCGTCGACGAGGTTCTGCGCGGACTTCTCGCCCATCCGCTCCAGGTCGACCAGTTCGTCCGTGGTGAGCGTGTACAGGTCGGCGAAGTGCCTGACGAGCCCCTTGCTGACGAGCTGGTCGATGACGGCCGGACCGAGATGGTCGATGTCCATCTGCCCGCGCCCGGCGAAGAACTCCAGCCGCTGGCGAAGCTGGGCCGGGCACTCGGGGTTGATGCAGCGGAGGTACACGCCGCCGGGGTCGCGCATCGTCTCGCCGCCGCAGGCGGGGCAGGCGTCCGGGGGGGCGATCGGGGCCGCGTCCGACGGCCGGCGGTCGTGCCGCACCGCGACCACCTGCGGGATGATCTCCCCGGCCTTGGCGACGACGATCGTGTCGCCCGTGCGGACGTCGAGGCGCTCGACCTGGTCGAAATTGTGCAGCGAGGCGTTGGACACCGTGGTGCCCGACAGCGCCACGGGATCGAAGTGCGCCACGGGCGTGATCGTCCCGAGGCGTCCGACCTGGAAGCTGACCTCCCGCAGCACCGTCTCCGCCTGCTCCTCCACGCGCGGCCACTGCCGCAGCATCGTGAG
>CAZADC010000081.1:0-10960 GCA_964483755.1 uncultured Planctomycetaceae bacterium
CCGCTCGTCATTGCCCAGTATCGGACAAATCCTCCCCGCACACCAAACTCGCCAGCAATCCCTCCAGGCGGTCGGTCATGACCTTGACGGAGAACTCGGCCGCCCTGGCCCGCCCGGCCGCACCGAGACGCTCCCGCAGCGCAGCGTGATCCAGCAGACGCTCGATCGCGCCGGCGAGCGATCCGGCATCGCCCGGCGGGACGAGCAGCGCCTCGACGCCGTCGGTGAGCATCTCCTCGAAGGCGGGGATGTCGCTGACCACGACGGGCAGTCCGGCCGCCATGGCTTCGAGCGTCGCCACGCTGAACACCTCGCTGTGCGTGGAAAGCGTGAACACGTCGCCGGCCGCCAGGAGCGCCGGCACGTCCTCGCGGCGCCCGAGGGCGCGGACGCGATCCCCCGCGCCGCATTCGCCGATGCGCCGGACCATCTCCGGCGAGTCGGTCCCGCTGCCCACGAGGAGGAGCTCGAAGTCCTCGCGCCGCGCCGCCAGGCGTCCGACGGCGGCCAGCAGCGTATCGAAGTCCTTGTCCGGCATGACGTTGGCGACCTGGATGATCGTCAACCGCGCGGGGTCTGGCTCTCGCGAACGGCCCGCGGGTGTCGGAAGCTCCACGCCGTTGCGGATCAGCGTCATCGCCGACCGCGGCAATCCGCGGCGAGCGAACTCACGCATCTGCCGCCGGCTCGTGCAGACCAGCCGCTCCATCGCGCCGGCGCGGTGGGCGGCCGTCAGGAGCCCCGCGAATCGCCCGGACTGACCGCCGGGGATCGAGTTGCACCAGCACACGCCCGGACGGTCGGCAAGCATCGCGGCCGACATGCCGGCCGCGAGGGCGTTGCGCGCGACGTCCACCACGACCACCGCGTCGGCGCGGAACTCGCGGACGAGCCCCGCGACGCGGACGCCCGCAAGCGGGTCGCGACGCCGGCAGGACACGCCGTCCCCCACGAGCGCGCCGGCCTCGGCGAACGCGCCGGCCAGCGGTCCGCCGCCGCGGATCGCGACGGCGAAAATGCCGTGTCCCCGCGCGGTCATGGCGCGGACCCACCGCAGGGCCGTCGTCTCCGCCCCGCCGGGAGCGAACTCGCACAGGACGGTCACGATCCGCACAGCATCTCCCTTCCGGCCGTCAGGGCTCGGCGGACGGCTTCGCCCGCCAAGCCCGCGGCGAAGCGCAGGTGGTCCCGGCTGGCGGTGGCGACGCCCCACGCCGCGTACAGCAGCGCCATGCCCGCGAAGTCGTATCCCGCAAGCAGCCACGCTCCCGCGCCGCCTTCGGTCGCAGAGCGGATCGTCGCCAGTCCGTTCGCCAGGTACGCCCGTCCCCGCGCGGTCCAGTCACCCCGCCCGCCGGGCGCGACGTCGTGATCCACCCGCAGCCGGGGCGCCGCGAACAGCGAGCACCATCGCCCGACGCGATAGCTGTACTCGCGGTCCTCGCCGTAGGCGTATCCGCAGAATGCCTCGCGGAACCGCCATCGCCTCGCCACGTCCGCCCGCAGGCTGAACGCGCACCCGTTGAAGCGGGGCGCGGGGACGAGCCCGCCGCGAAGGCGAGCGGGAAGGCAAACGTACCTGGCGCATTGAACGCGCGGCCGCCAGGAGTCCTGCCCGAGTGCCGTCGTCAATGCGCGCCACAGCCGGGCCGTCGCGCGTCCGTCGCCGGGCTCGACCGGCGTCAGCCCGATGCCCGCGACGACTCCCCCCTCGTCCGCGTCGTAGAATTCCGTCAGTCGTGCCAGCGTACCCGCCCGGAGGCGGACGTCGTCGTCGAGCATGAGAACCACGTCGCCTCCGGCGGCGTCGACCCCCCGGTTCCGCGACGCGGGCAGGCACGGCATCAAGCGGCGAACCCGCTTGGGCGGCACGCCGGCGTCCTCCGCAGCCGTGACAACGTCCGTCGGCACGTCGGCCTCGCCGTCGTTGACGATGATGATTTCGGCCGGGCGCGGGCGCTGGGCGAGCAGGGACTTCACGCAGCGCCGGAGGGCGTCCGGGCGGTCGTGCGTCGGGATGACGACCGACACGCGCGGGTTCACGACCCCTCTCCCCCGCCGCGCAGGCGTGCCAGCCCGCGAGCGGCGTAGCCCCGAAGCAGCGCCTTCTGCCGTCCCGAGAAGACGACGCGCGTCGCGACGGCGCCGACGAGCACGACGCCCCACGCCGCGACCGCCCACGGCCGGGCGAGCAACAGCAGGCCGGGCGAGGCGAGGACGACCCACGCTCCGATCGACACGCGGGTCCGCGTCAGCAGGAGATACCCGGCCGCGACGACGCCCGCTCCAACGTACATCCCCACGCCGGCGGCCTGGGCGGCCGCCAGGGGCGCCGGCGTGCCGGACGCGATCCACCACCGCGCCAGCAGCCAGTTGCCCGTGCCGCCGGCCAGGGCGGTCAGGGCGATCACCAGCGGGCGCTCGTGGAGCTGGGCGAGCATCAGGACGATCGCGAGCTGCACGTTGACCTGAAAGAACAGCAGCAGTCCCCCGATCAGCGCCGCCCCGCCGTGGTACCGCACAGGGAGGATGAGGACCCACAGCGGCGCCGAGGCGTACATCGCCACGGCGAGCGTCATCAGTCCGACGCAGACCGCCTTGTAGGCGGTGTCGAGCCGGAACAGCGCCCCCGGTCGATCAGGCGATTCCCAGTGACGCGCGACGTGCGTGAAGATCACCGACCAGGCGGCATTCGCGAGAAAGAGGATGGGTTGCCCGAGGCGGAGGAAGGCGTAGAACACGCCCGCCGCCGCCTCTCCCGCGTAGGACAGCGTCAGGTAGAAGCTCACGTAGTGGGCCGCCATCCAGAAGACGTTGCCCAGCAGCGCGACGCTCCCGAAGCGCAGGACGCGGCGCAGGAGGCGGTCGGTCGGGCGGACGGTGGGCTCGACGACGCCCTGCGGCTCGACGCCGGCCGGCAGCTCATCGTCCTCGGCGGCCGAGGCGAGGACGACCGCTTCGTCATCTTCCGGCGCTTCAGACGGGCCCACGCGCCGCATCGCCGCCTCCAGCAGCGCCGCCGCGAGGACCAGCGCGCCGGCGAGGCAGGCAAGGTGCGTCCAGAGCGCCGCGGCCGCCGAGGCGGCCGGCAGCAGCACGGCGACCACCGCCACCGTAAACGCGACGCTGAAGGCGACCTCCACCGTCGAGACCATCCGGTACGCCCGCATGCCGTACATCACACCGAGGGCGTTGTGGTACAGCGCCAGCAGCACGCCGTTGGCGAGCGCCGCGTAGACGACGTGAAGCTGCAGGTCGGCCTCGGCGCCGCGCGCCGCCGCGCGCGACCACTCCATGACGCGCGCCAGCAGCGGCGCCCCGATCATCGCCGCGGCGCCGAGCACGAGCACCAGGATCACCAGAGAGCCGCGGACCCGCCGGTAGAACGCCCGAAGCTGGTCCCGCGCCTCGTAGTGGCTGACGTAGCGCATCAGGCCCTGGTTGGCGCCCAGCGCCAGCACGGGTGCGGCGAGCGAGAAGATCATCGACCCGAGCCCCCACAGCCCGAGCTGCGCCTCGGACAGCAGGTACGCCAGCAGCACCACCCGCACGAGCCCGAGCCCGCGCTGCAGCGCCATGACCGGCACGTACAGGCGCAGAGACTCGCTCATCGAGCCGATTCTGCACACGCGGTCGATCAGCGGCACGACCTATCCTCCGCCCGACTCGGGGGAAGCGAGCGACGGCGACGCCGCCTCGAGCGACTCCAGGCGCGAGTATCCCGCCACCAGGGCGGCAAACGACCAGAACAGCCCGTTCGTGAACGGGTCCCACAGCATGTCGCGGAACATGGCCGCCGTGATGTAGTGCAGCAGGGCGACCCAGAACAGCACGACGAAATCGCGGGACAGCAGCGCGCCGCTCTCGGGCGGCAGGCGATCGTACAGACGCTTCGACGCGGTGAAGATCAGCACGAACGCGGCCACCGTCACGACCAGCCCGACGACGCCGGTCTCGGCGAGCATGTTCAGGAAGAGATTGTGCTGGGCGAGCACGCCGCTGGACAGGGCGCTGAGGCTCGCCGGGTCGCGGAGCAGCTCGAGCTGGGAGTCGACGAAGTGCCCGAAGCCGACGCCTGTCAGCGGGTGGTCTTTGAACATCTCCCACGTCTGCTCGATGAGGACGAGCCGGGCGAGGACCGGCTCGTCCTGCGCCACGCCGCCGGTCTGCCGCCGTTCCTGCGCGAGGTTGCCCCAGAACATCACCACGCCGAGCAGCACCGCCAGGCCCGCCAGGGCGAGCTTGATACGCCCCAGGTGCCGCGCCCCGCCGACCAGGCACCACAGGATTCCGCAGAGCACGAACGCCAGATACGCCGTCCGCAACCCGGTGAAGAAGATCGCCGGCGGAATGAGCAGCGCCTGGACGATCAGCAGAAGCCGGACCACCCCGCTGCTCCGCCGCGTGCCGAACAGGTCTGCGAAGAACACGAGGATCAGCAGGTAGGACTGCGGGCCCGACGCGCCGAACGCGCCGCGGGCGCGGTCGAAGTGGATGCCGAACTCCGGATCGTTGATGTACGCCGGCCAGATGAACTCCCGCAGGGCGCCCGCACCCATGATCGCCGCGTACTGGAGGTAGGCGAGGTACAGGGCGTACCAGCCGTAGACGAACAGCGGGACGAGCAGCCAGTGGATCTGCCGCCGCGGGTTCCGCGCGGCCGAGTAGACCAGCAGGAACATCACGGTCGGCAATACGAGCGAACTCAGGAAGCGGTAGTACGGCGCGGTGCGGACGGCCTCGGTGCGGGCGACCCACCCGGTAGCGGTCATGCTCAGGGCGCAGATCGCGATCAGGATCCCCAGCGCCCAGAACGTCGGCGAGTCGAAGCGCAGCGTCCTGCCGCGGACCAGCAGGTGCACTCCCAGCACGAAGACGCCGGCGAGGAAGAGAATCCGCGGGACAGTGAGGTTGAGGAAGCCGGGAATCTCGATCAGCCAGCTCGGCCAGTCGAGCAGCCCGTAGCTCAGCACCCAGATCCATGCCCACGCCGTCGGCTCCCACCGCACGCCCCAGTAGACCAGCACGCCCGCGCCCGCGAGGGCGGCGGCGACCCACGGGAGCATGCCGGGCATGACCACGGCGACGCCGACGGCGAGGGCGAGGAACGCCGCGAGTGCGACGAGCGTCAGGGCGTCGAGTTTCTGTGTGCCGGGCGTGATCATTGAGCGTCCGTTGCCGCGACAGCCCCGGCGGGCGCCGTTTCCTGCCGCCGGACGATCCGACCGGCCGACAGCAGGACCGCGCCGGGCGATGCGAAGCTCACACGCGGCGGTACAGGAACCGTGGGATCGGGTAGGTCCGCATGTTGAGCACCGTGCCGACGAGCCGCCCGCCGCCCGCCTCGATCCGCTTGCGCGCCTGCACGGCGGTCTCGCGCGGCGTCTCGTCGTTGTGGACGACCATGACCGCGCTGCCGAGCACCGCCGCCAGCGCCTGGGCGTCGGGGTACTGGTTCACCGGCGCGACGTCGACGATGACGACCTCGTAGGTCCGCTTGAGCTCGTCGACGAACCGCCGGACGGCGTCGCTCCGCAGCACGTCGATGCTGCTGTCGGCGCGTCCGCCGACGGGAAAAACGTCCAGCGACCCGGCGACGTTGTGCGCCGCCGATGCCGCATCCGCTCCGTCGACCAGCACGTCCGAGACGCCGGGCGATTCGTCGATCCGGAAGGTCGTATGCACGGCCGGCGTGCGGAGGTTGAAGTCCGCCAGCGCCACACGCGGCGAACCGGTCGACTGCCCCCCCGCCAGCGCCAGCGCGCAGGCGACGGTCGTCGTGCCCTCCTTACGATCGGCCGAGCAGATCATCGCGGTCTGCTCGACGCCGCGCCCCGAGTAGAACAGCGAGACCCACAGGTTCCGGAAGATGTCGGCGGCCTTTCCCTTCAGCTCGGCGACGGCGGCGCGCGGGCGATCAGCGGCATCGGGCATGGTCAACCTCGTCGGATTCGGATGATGCGCCGGCCAAGCTTCGGCACCGACGCGAGCACGGGGGCTTCCAGGTAACGTTCGGCGTCGCCCATCCCGCGGATCGAATGGTCGAAGTGGTCGGCGAGAAAAGCGTAGACCAGCGCCAGGACCACGCCAGCGATGACCGCGACCAGGATGTTCAGCCAGACGATCGGGCGGCGCGGCAGGTCCGGATCCGGGTGCGATGGGCTTTCCACAACCGACACGAGGATCGGGCGGGCGGCGAGCTGCTCGGCGGTGGCGGCCTCGATGACGCGCCGCTGCTCGGCGTTGTAGGCGTCGAGCGCGGTGTCGCGAGCGGAAACCAGCTGCTCGTACCGGGCGACCTTGCCGGCGAGCTGCTCCACCTCGCCGCGCTCGCGCTCGACCAGACGTTCGAGCGTATCGCGCCGGGCCTCCAGTGTCGCCTGCTCCTGCTCCAGGCGCGTCTTGTGGCGGGCGAGCTGGTCCCGCACGTCTTCCCGCGCCCCGGCGAGCTCCTCGCGGGCGTTGCGAAGCTCCTTGTACTCCTCGGTGTAGCGAGGCACGAGCTCGTTGATGCGGAGCTTCAGGGCGACGATCCGCCGCTGGAGATCGTTGATGCTCGGCACGGCGTTGATGACGGCCGTGGCGACCACGAGGTCCGCGGCGTCCGGCTTGTCGAGCTGCTTTTGAATCTGCTCCCGCAGCGCCCTGACCTCCGCGAGTCGCCCCTCGATGCGGTTGACCTCCTCGCGGAAGGTCGTGGACAGGCGGGCGGCGCCCGTTTCCGCCCCGACGGCCGTGCCGACCATGTTCCGGACGATCAGCAGGTCGCCGCCGAGCTGCTCCTGGAACTTCTGGAGCTCCGTCGACGCCTCCTCGAGCTTTCGCCTCGCCTCGGCGAGACTTCGCTCGGTGAGAAACTTCGACGCCTCGCGGAGTCGCCGCGTCTCGAGCTGGGTGTAGCGGTACAGGTAGGCGTCGATGAGCCGGGCGGTGAACTCGTGGGCGCGCCGGGCGGCGAACCGCGCCGGCGCGACGCCCGCGTCGGCGGCGCGCTCGCGGCTCTCCGGCCAGTCGACGCGAATGGTGAACGTCTGGGAGAAGGTGGCGTCCGGGCCGCCGGGCGTGACGACGTCGATGCGCCCGCGGACCTGGCGCAGCCGCGCGACGTTCTCCGCCGTGTAGGCCGCCACCTTCGCGTCCCACGTCTCCATGGCGTCGGTCGGCTGCGTCGCGGTCGGGATATCGGGCATCTCGTCGCCGTCGAGCAGCATCAGCGCCGAGGCGATGACGTAGTCGCTGGTGACGAGCTGCCGCTGGGTCGTCACGAACAGCGACAGGCGATCGCGTATCGTGGACGTGCGGTCGGCGAGCGGGTTGAACTGCTCGCCGGGCTGCCCGAGCAGCGTGGCGGTGCTGCGGTAGATGCGCGGGGCGTACCAGGTGGCGAGGATCGTCGCACCGACGATGATGGCGAGGATGAGCACCATGCCGAGGAACCGGCTGGCCAGCACCCGCACCATTTCCCGCAGCGTCCGGGTGGCGGTGGTGTCCGTCATGTTGTCGTCCTGTCTCCTTGCGAGACGTTACGGGTTCGGGCCCAGCCAGTCGACGGCGTCGCCGGCGGTGTACCCCACCGGCGTGCTCAGGCCTGTCACGGCCCGGATGCCGCGGGTCCAGACGTACTCGATGTAATCCGCCCGACGCGCGACCTCGCGGGTCGGCACGTAGATGACGTCGCCGTCCTCGAGCCAGATGTCGTAGCGGTGCTTGCTGCTGTCGGCGGTGACCGCGTCGCCGGCGGCGCGCTTGCGGTTCTCCAGGAGCTGGCGGACATTGATGATCGCCGCCTGCGGTCGCGGAAGGTGTCGCCGGCGGACCAGCATCACGCTGGACAGGTCCGCCCGCTGCGGGATGTAGCTGCCCGCCTGGGCGATCGCCTGCAGCAGCGTCAGCTCCGAGACGCTGGAGACCGCCCCCGTCCGGTTCAGCAGCGTGCCCGGAATCCGCACCTCGCCGAAGACGTACACGTTCAGCGGGCTGACGGACTGGACGTTGACCGTCACCTCCAGCTCGTTGAGCCCGATCTCCGTGTACGCCTCGTTCAGGTTCCGCTGAAGCTGGGCGGTCGTCAGCCCGGCCGCCTGGATGTCCACGATGAACGGCAGGGAGATCGTCCCGTCCGGGGTGATCGGCACGAGACGGCTCTGTCCGCGCGGGGCCGTGATGATCGCCCGCTTGAGCTCCTCGATCTTCACGTTGGACTGCTTGAAGCTCACCGTGAGCGACGGGTCGTCGATGTATCTGCCGTACCGCTTCACCAGATCGGCGCGAAGGTCGTCAATCGTCCGCCCCAGCGCCTCGACCGGACCGACCAGGTCGAGATACAGCCTCCCGTCGGACTGGACCGTCTCGGTCTGGTCGAGCGACGGGTGGAACGGGAAGCGGATCATCAGGATGTCCTGGATCTTGATCTCGTACTCCGGATTGCGGTAGTGCCGGACGTGGTAGATGATCTCCAGGGAGTCCCCCTCGCGCATGCGGTAGTCGCGCCGGTAGATGTGAGCGACCGGCGCCTCGGAGACGGCCTCCTCCCCGGAGTGGTAGAACTCCTTCGGAAGCTCCGTCCGCGGCTTCGCCGGCTCGCCGCACCCGCAGAGGGCACCCGCCGCGATCGCCGCCACCGTGATACAGACCCGTGTCTTCATCCGTCTACTCCGTCGCCGCGACGAAGGCGTCCTTCTGGTAGCGCTTCACTTCCGGAAGGACGGCCTGCGCCTGCTCGAAGGTCGAATACCTGCCGATTTCTATGACGTACCGCAGTCGCCCGGACGGGACCGCCGAGGCGATCCGGGTCTCGGGGCGGGCCGTCCGCAGGCGATTCGCCGCCGCGGAGGCGTTGTCGTAATCAGCGTAGGCGCCGGCCTGGATCGTCCAGGCCTTCGCGTGCAGCCGCTTGCGCGAGCGCCGGGCGAGCTCCGTGCCCCGGAAGTGGTAGATCACGCGCGAGAAGTGCACGTCCGCCTGACGCCACCGCCCCTGCCGCTGGAGGGCGCAGCCCAGCCGGTAGTGCGCGTGATCCGCCGGGGAAAGCTTCGGGTCTTCCAGGTTGTCGATCGCCGTGCGGTACATGGATTCGGCGAGCTTCACGTCGCCCGTCTCGTAGGCGAGGTCGCCCAGCGACAGCGCCGCCTTCGCCCGAAGCGGGCGCGACGACGCCCGGTCGACCGCCTCGGACAGATCGGACTTCGCGCCGGCGTAGTCCTTCAGATCGTACTTCGCCAGCCCGCGGATGTAGAACGCCTCGGCCGCCCGATGGGACCGACCCGCCTGCTGGAGGAACGCATCCATCTGTCGAACGGCCGTCTTTCGATCGCCCCGGACGTAGGCCTCGGTACCCGACTCCAGGAGCTGCTTCGCCTGGGGCGTGAGCTGCGACTGACACCCGGCGCCCAGCAGCGCCGTCAGCGCGGCCGTCAGCGCAATTCGAAATGACCACCTGCATCCCTGCATGGGCGGACTCCCTTTGCTGCGACGAATCCGTTCCGACGATACCTATCATGTCGGCACGGCCTGACGCAGAACTTAAGCGACGACGAAGCCCTGCGCCAAGCACAAACGCTCGCCGACGCCGCGATGCGACATCGCCCCGTCCGAGCCCGCCGCCTTCCCGCGCCCGCCCGACGCCCGACCGGGCGAGCAAACGGCTCTTGAACGCCACCCGCCCCGGCCGATATCTTTTCCGATGAGAACCGTTGCGGACGTCGGGTCCGCTTGTCCTTGCGCGGCGCGCCGCTGTACAAACCGCACCATGGAACTGTCCCCCGCAACCTGGCAGTGGATCGCCCGCAACTGGGCGGCCGTCGCCATCACGCTGACGTGCCTGTCGCTGGTGCTGTTCGTGGTGCTGCTGATGGCCAAGTACGTTCGCATCTGCCTGAACATCTTCCTCGACACCCGTCCCCCGCTGTCGATGGGCCCGGTGGACTTCCAACCGCTGCACGGGGAGATCGTCCGCTTCCGCAGCTTCGACGGGACGAGCCTGCGCGGCATGCACCTCAACACGCCCAACCGCCGCGCCTACAAGGGCACGATCGTCTTCTGCCACGAGTTCGACTCCGACATGTACTCCTGCGCGCGGTACGCCCGTCCGCTCATCGACGCCGGGTTCGACGTGTTCACCTTCGACTTCCGCGCCCACGGCGACTCCAGCGGGCGCGGGCGGTACGCGCCCGTCCAGTGGCCGAGCGACAAGGAGCTCGGCGACGTGCTCGGCGCGTGCGCGTACGTGGAGAGCTGCCTCGAGGAGCAGGGACTCCCGCTGGACATCGGGCTGTTCGGCATCTCGCGCGGCGCGGGCGCCGGGCTGCTGGCCGCCGCGTCCGACCCCCACGTCAAGGCGATCGTCTGCGACGGCGCCTTCAGCACCGACACCACCGTCATCTCGCTGATGAAGCGATGGGCGCACATCTTCGCCCGCGTGAAGCTCGTCTACGAGAACCAGTCGCGGGCCTTCTGGAAGACGCTCTACTGGCTGCTGATGCGCTTCGCCCAGCCGAAGCTCGCGCGCCGGTTCCCCTCCGTGCACCGGGCGCTGCGGGACATGCAGCCGCGACCGATCCTGTTCATCCACGGGCGGCGGGACAGCTACATCCGCGAGGCGGAGACGCGTCAGCTCTACCGTGAGGCGCCGTCGCCGAAGTACGTCTGGCTGGTCGAGGGGGCCAAGCACAACCAGTCGGTGATCATCCAGCCGCGCGAATACGCGGCGCGGACAATCGCCTTCTTCCGGCGCCACCTCGCCGGAGAGGAGGTCGCCGAGGACCAGATCACCTCCCCCGCCGCCGCCGACGTGGCGTGAGACCCACGAGACCGCCCGGATGGGGCCTCTGCGGGGCGGGAGATCGTTGCAGCACGGCGGCCGGCGTGCACGGTCAAGGGCTCAGCTACCGGCGGAAAGCGCGTGCAGCCATTCCTCCAGGTTCGTGTACCCGTCGCCGTCCGCGTCGCCGTCCGGGTCGGC
>CAZADC010000082.1:0-10903 GCA_964483755.1 uncultured Planctomycetaceae bacterium
TGACAAATCCAAAGACTACCCGAGCCGGGGGTGGCTCACTTCATAGCTTCTCCTTGCGTGGTTGTGCCGGCCGCCGGGGCGGCGTCGGCGCGGGGCGATACTATGAGCACATCGGCCCCGCGGACGCAACCGGGAAACTTGCCGAAGCGAGAGCGCGACAGCGAGCGCTTCGGGCTTTCCCAGTTCTGCGCGACGACGCTCCCGTGCGCGGCGCCCCTGTCGGCGCGGCGCCCTGGGAAGAACACCGCGCACTGCCCCGGAAGCGAGGACGGTCAACCCGTCCGCCTCGTGCGGACCACCCGGCGCTAGAATGCCGCAGAGGCGAGCCGCGACTGATGTCTCCGCGGGCTCGAACGGACCGAAAGGAACGCGACCCATGACCGACGAGAAGTGGTGCCTGGATTGCCCGCACTGCGGCAAGGTGGAGGGCTACGCCCCGGCCGAGCGGGAAGAGGAGCAGGAGACGCAGCCGGAGGAGTCCGACTCGGTGATCGAGGAGGACGTCTTCGAGACGACGTCCGGGCCTTCGCCGCGCGTCCGGTGTCCGCGGTGCGGGCGATGGATGTCCGCCGACCGGGTCGGACCGGCGTGACGCATTCGCCGGGGTCTCCTGTCCCGCCGGCGCCGCCTACATGCGGATGGTGAACTCCCGGTCGCCGGCGCGGAGGCGGACGCTGTGGCGTCCGATGTCGAGCACCGTCGCGTCGCCGACGGTCTGCCCGATGCTGACGAAGTATCCGTTGATGATCGCGACGGCCTCTCCACCTCCCCGCACGATCCCGCTGAGCTTGTAGGTGTCCGCGCCGGCGGCACGCTGCCGCTCGGGCGGCGCGTCGACCGGCCCGTCATCTGCCTCGGCCGCGACGGCCGTTTCCTCCGGCTCGCGCGGCGCGGCCGGCTTCGCCGGGCGAACCGGCTCCGACGCCGTCTTCGCCATCCGCTCGGCCGCGGCGTCGAGGAATCCGTCGACCGCCGCCAGCATGCCGTCCACGGCGTCCCGGACCGCCTGCGGATCCGCGGCGGGCAGCGGCGCGGCGTAAGCCGGAGTTCCTGCCGAGGCGTTCTCGGACGGTTCCGACGCGCGTGGGGCGGGCGGATCGGCCGTCCCCGTCAGGGCCGGCGTCCTGCCCGCCTCGGCCGGACCGGCAAGCGCCGGCGCCCGGGCCGTCGCGTCGGACGCCCGATCAACCGTCGCCTCGGCCGCGGCGGTCCGGCGCGGCGAGAGCGGCCGGCCGGCGGTCGGGGAGCGGTCCAGCAACTGCCAGACGCCGACGCCGACCGACGCAATGCAGCAAAGGCCCAGGGCAAGCACCAGACGGGTGCGGGTCGAACGCTCGCGCGCCGCCGGGCTAAGCGGCTCGGGCTCCGACCGCGCGGCGATGCTCTCGGCCTTGTCCTTTTCGGCGCGGCGAAGCGCTTCTTCGATGAGACTCATCAGCCGGCCTCCCTGAGTTCCTTCGCGGCGATGCGGACGAGGCGCCGTCCGATCCGCCGTTTGCGGTGAACGTAGCCCGCCAGCAGCGCCTTGTCTCCGATGGCGTTGACCAGGCGCGGGGTGCCGCGGGAGTAGCGGTAGATTTCCCGGATCGCGCCGCGGTCGAACTCGACGCCCGGCCGCTCGCCGTCGCCGGCGGTCCGCAGCCGGTGCACCACGTACCCGGCCGTGTCGGCGCGCGACATCGGTCGCAGGTGATAGCGAACCGTGATCCGCTGGGCGAGCTGGCGGAACTTCGCGCTCGCCAGGCGCTCGCGGAGCTCGGGCTGACCGACCAGCACGATCTGGAGCAGCTTCTGGCTGTTCGTCTCCAGGTTGCTCAGCAGGCGGGCCATCTCGAGCGTCTCGTCGGGCATGTCCTGCGCCTCGTCGACGATGAGCACGGCGTCGTGCCCTTCCGAGTTGACCTTGAGCAGATAGCGGTTGAGCAGGCGAAGGTATCCGAGCGTGTCGCGACGCTTGGACTCGATGCCCAGCTCGTCGACGATCGCCCGCAGGAGCTGGGCGGGCGTGATCATGGGGTTGAGGATCAGGGCCGTGCGGTACGGGCCCCGGAGCGACCGCAGCAGCGCCCGGCAGAGCGTGGTCTTGCCCGCGCCCACCTCCCCGGTCAGGCACAGGAACCCCTTCCGCTCGCGGATGCCGTAGAGAATGTGATTGAACGCCTCCCGGTGCTGCGGGGTGAAGTAGAGAAAGCCCGGGTCGGGCGTGATGTTGAACGGCTCGGATTTCAGCCCGAAGTATTGCCTGTACATTCCCGTGCCTCGCAGTGAGTTCGCCGGACGGACGGCGACGGTCCTTGACCTACTTCGACCGTCCGGGAGCCCCACTTAAACAGCACAGCCCGCAGAATCGGAACCTTCCGGGCGACCCGACCCGGGCGGACGCAGGAGGTCCGGACACGTCGGCGGGCGGGTCCGCCCGCCCTGCGGGCACTCCGCCGCGAACTGCCCGCCGCCGTCGGCAGCGCCGGGATTTCATGGGAGGGTAGCGGTTAATCCGGCAGTGCGGTTTGCCCGGTCGCCGAACGTTTCCTATGTTTCCGGTAGCAGCCCCGGACGACCGGCGAACGCGGAATCGCGCCGCGAACAAGTCGGGAGGCAGGTGCAACGGCACGCCCTCCGCCCGCTCGCCGACGCTCGCCGACGCCCGTCGGAGCCCTGCTGGAAAGGCGAAGTACTATGAGTAAGCTCGTAGTCCTGTTGGTCATCGTCGGAGCCTTCCTGGGCGGGTACTATCTCGGGCGTCAGCCGGAAACCCCGGATCTGCTGAGCTGGGTGCCCGGCTCGCACGCGACGGAAGACCAGACGGAGTATGACGAACGCGGCGCCGCCCGCCCGGTCGCCGTCGAGGTCGGCGGCGAGACCTACATCATCGGACACCGCTACGAGACCGATCTCGGCCGACAGCGGAGATAACCATTCGAGGAGCGAGCGAGCACCTGCACAGGGCGGACGGGGACCGCCCTTTTTCATGCGCCCGCGTCTCGGGGGGGCGCGCGGCCGCCCAACCTGTGTTTCCGCGGCGTGTCGAGTACGATGAACGACAAGCCGGGAAACCCCGTACTGTACTCCATGGAGAAGACCCGCATGATCCGACGACGCCGATGGAGCGCCGTGTCCGTCGCAGCCGCGTGCTTGCTGTCACTGTGGGCGACGGCGGCGTCGGCCGACGGTCTGGACCTGCCCACCGAGCCGCCCTGCGCGGAGACGACAACGACCTTCGACGCCGACGACGTGGCCGCCTGGCCCATGACCCGGCTGGGTGACGAACGGGTCCGCATATCCCCGGTCGTCACGTTCGGAGACGAGTGGGAGCTCAACCACCACCGCGTCGTCGTGGACTACGAGGGAGACGGCGAGCTCGCCGTCAGCGTGGTGCACTCCCGCCGGCGCGACCTCGACGAGACGCTCGCCACCCCGCACCTGTACAGCAGGCTGCGCGAGGTGGCCTCCGGCGAGACGCTGAAGGTATCATCCGTCTATCGCGGGGAGCGGTTCGCCTGGGTGGCGTTTCGCGCGACCGGCGACGTCCGCGTGCGCCGGATCACGCACACCTGCTGGCGGGGTCGCGACACGCTCTACGGACACGTCGGCAGGACGTTCGAATTCGCCGGCGGCACACTCCGCTACCGGCTGCTCTATCCGCGCGACTACGACCCCGACAGGAGCTATCCGCTCGTGCTGTCGGTGCACGGATCCGGCGGCGTCGGGGCGGACAACGCCCGGAGCATGGAGCGGGTGATCCTGGGGCGTTATCTGTTCACGGACTACTACGATGACGAACGTTTCGCCTGCTTCTCGCTCGTCCCGCAGGCGCCGACCATCGACCACATCCCGGCCGGGTACGCCCCACGCGGGGAGCGCGGCAAGGCGGACCCGCCCTACCATCCCGATTACTCCGTGGTGAACGAGAACGCCTGGTACGTGCAGGCGACGATGGCGCTGATCGAGAAGCTCAAGGCCGACGACGCCGTCAGCATCGACCCCGACCGCGTCTACTGCACGGGCTTCTCGCTGGGCGGAAAGGCGGTCTGGGAGTTCCTGAAGGCCGGGCGGACGACCTTCGCGGCCGGGATGTCCGGCGCCGGATGGGCGATCGGACGGGCCTTCTCCACGCCCGACGAGAAGCTCCTCGCCCGGCTTGCGATGGAAGTCGAACGATACAAGCACGTCCCCGTGCGGATCTTCGCCGGGTCGAAAGACCGGATGAGCCGCTCGAGCCGCCCCGTCGACCGGGTGATCCGGGAGGCCGGGGGCGACAGCGAGTACGTGGAGTTCGAGGGTGTCAGCCACGTCGGCTCGGCCGGGCGCATCTGGGGCAATCCGAAGTACGTGACGTGGGTGTTCGAGCAGGATCGCTCCGAGAACCCCGAGCCCGGACCGGATCCGTACCCGGGCGGAGAATACCCCGACGAATAGACTTTGACAGCTCGACGGACGTCAGGTGGAACCGCCGGGCGGCTCCGCCCGTTCCGGCGGTTCGCTCCCAAGAAGGCTGCGGACGATGTCCTCGTCCAGCCGGCGCGCGTAGTGGTCCCGCAGCATTTCCCTCCCCGCGACCGTCAGATCGTGCCGCTCGACCAGCGCCCCGGCCCGCAGCAGCAGCGCGATCAGCAGACACGCCGCCGCGTGAGGAATCACCTGGCCGTACCGCGCGAGTCGCACGCGCAGCGGCGTCCGGGGCCCCTGATAACGCAGCCGTTCGGCGGCGGGGTCCGCGCGCAGATCGCAGGACAGCGCCGCGACCGTCCGCCGGTTGGCGCACATCAGCAGATCGGGACCGTGCCGGGCGGATTTGAGCAGCGCCATCGCCACGCGCAGACGTCCCGCGCCCGCCAGTCGCCGCCGGCAGGCCGGGCAATGTCGGATGTGCCCTTCCAGGCGCCGCGGAAGACCGACGCGCCCGGCCAGCCACCATGCGACGCGTCGGGCAACGTCCGCGCAGGCGTCGTGCTTGTCCGGTCGCCGCGTCATCGGTCGTCCTCCATGGGACCCATCCGGTCGCTGAGCAGGCGGATCGCCCGACAGCGGTAGACCCGCACGGTGGCGACGGACAGGCCCAGGATGTCCGCCACCCGGCGGTAGGGCAACTCGGCAAGGTCGCGCAGGACGATCACGTCTCGCAGGCGGTCGGGAAGCTCCGCCACGCACTGCCGAAGCTGCTCGCGCAGCTCGGCGAGGTCCACGTCGGCGCCGGTCGGCTCGTCCGTGCGGGCCGGTCGGTCGGCCAGCGCGCGGCAGGCGTCGCAGTGCGTGCGGCGGCGCCTGAGGATGCTGACGGCCGTGTTCGACGCGCTGCGGAAAACGAACGCCCGCACGTTGTCGGGCTTCGCCGTGTCCGCCCGCGCCAGCCGGAGGAACGTGTCCTGGTAGGCGTCGCAGACGTCCTGCTCGTCGCCGAGGATGCGCCAGAGCATTCGCACGAGCGGCTCGCCGTGCGTCTGCATGGCGGCGAGGACCCAGCGCCGCTCGGCCCGCACGCCGCAGGCCGCAGCCGGGTCCCATCCGATCGCCACGCTGATTGCGCCTCTTCGCATCCGTCCCGCGCGCCTCCCGCTCACATCATAGACGCGCGGTCGCGCCGGGTGTTATCGGCTTTTGTCGGCATCTCCCGCCTCCGGGCCTCCCCACCGCGGGCGGCACAGCTTGTTTTCCGGGGCAACCGGCGTTAACGTTTCACCCGGTGGCACGTCTTGTTAAGGGAAACGATGGGGCAGGACCGTACAGACCGGGACCGCGGCGGACGCAGGCCCGCCGACGACGATCGCACGCACGACGCCGTGTCGCTCGTGGACGACCTGCTCGCCAGGGCGGCCGAGGCGGGCGCCAGCGATGTCCACTTCGAGCCGACCGCCCGGCAGATGCTCGTGCGCTTCCGCCTCGACGGCGTGCTGAGCACGGTCGAGCGGCTGCCGGGCATCGTCGCCGAGAACGTCGTGTCCCGCCTCAAGGTGCTCGCCGGACTGCTGACCTACCGCAACGACGTGCCGCAGGAGGGGCGCATGACGGCGCCGGCGGGCGGCAGCGTGATCGACCGGCGCCTCGCCGTCTTTCCGACCATCAACGGCCAGCGGGCCGTGGTCCGCCTGTTCTACGACCGTCCGGAGCTCGCCGAGCTCGACCGGCTGGGCTTCGCGCCCGCGGCGCTGGACACGCTCCACGAGATCGCCCGTTCGCCCCAGGGCGTCCTGCTGCTGACCGGCCCGGCCGGGAGCGGCAAGAGCACCACGCTGGCGGCGATGCTCCGTCACGTGCTCCGTGAGCACCCCGGCAAGAGCGTCGTCACGCTCGAGGACCCCGTCGAGCGGCGCATCGAGGGCGCTGCGCAGGTGCAGATCGCCCCGCACGGGGAGATGACCTTCCCCGTCGCCCTCCGCTCCCTGCTGCGGCAGGACCCCGAAGTGCTGATGATCGGCGAAGTCCGCGACGCCGAGACCGCGCGCATCGCCATCCAGGCCGGGCTCACCGGGCACCTGCTGATGAGCACGATGCACAGCGGCTCGCCCGCGGCCGCGCTTCTGAGACTGCTCGAGATGGGCGTCGAGCCCTACCAGGTGACCTCCAGCATCTCCGCCGTCGTGAACCAGCGGCTGATCCGCCGCCTGTGCGAGCGCTGTCGCAGACCCGCCGACGACGGGCGGTTCGAGCCCGTCGGGTGCGACGCCTGCCTGAACACCGGCTTCCACGGGCGGGCGCTGATCGCCGAGACGGTCCGCATGGACGGCGAGCTCCGCAAGGCGCTGCTGGCCGGCGCGGACCTCGAGACGCTGCAGGACATCCTCGCCCGGCGCGGGCACCTGACGCTGCGCCAGGACGGCCGGCGACTGGTCGCGCGGGGCGTGACGACGGAAGACGAACTCAGCGCGGCCTGCGGGCCGGGCGACGGACCCGGCCGGACCCCGTAACAGAGGGAGTACCGATGGCGGTTTTCAGATACGAGGCGGTGACGACGGGCGGGCGCGAGATGACCGGCACGCTCGAGGCGCGCGACGCCGACCAGGTCCGCGAGCTGCTGGCGGAGATGGAGCTCGAGGTCAACGCGGTGACGGCCGCGGCGGCGGAGCGACCGAAGTCGCGCATCGGACGGCACGAGTTCATCCTGTTCAACCGGCAGATCGAGTCGATCACGCGGGCGGGCATCCCGCTGGCCGAGGGGCTGCGCCAGCTCGCCCGCGACACCGCGTCGAAGCGGATGCGCCGCCTGATCGAGGATCTCGCCGCGGACCTCGAGTCCGGGACGGACGTCGCCGAGGCGCTTGAGAAGCGCGAGAAGTCCTTCCCGCCGCTGTACTCGCACATCATCCGCGCCGGCGTGCAGAGCGGACGCCTGCCGGAGATGCTCGCGAGCCTCAACCGGCACCTGGAGGTCGCCGGGCAGACGCGCCGCGTGGTCATGGAGGCGGTCACGTACCCGCTGGTGGTGCTCGTTCTCGCGTCGATCGTCCTGACCGGCGGGATGCTGTACGTGGTGCCGTCGTTCGAGGCCATCATCCGGGACCTGGCAGGCAGTCAGACCACAGGCGACTTCTTCGAGGTCAGCATGCCTGCAGCGACTGCGGCCGTGTTCTGGATCTCGCATAACATCTTCAACATCTGGATCGCCGTCGGCGGACTGATAGTGCTGAGCGTCGCACTGTTCAAGCTGCTCGGCCGATCGTCGGGCGGACGGGCCGCGACCGAATCGCTCTATCGCGGGATTCCCGTGCTCGGCCGGGTCTACCACCGCAGCCAGCTCTGCCGTCTCGCCGACGCGATGGCGGTGCTCGTCTCGGCCGGGTGCGACCTGCCGACGTGTCTGCGCCTCGGCGCGGGCGCGACGGGCAGCGAGACGCTGCGGCGCGACTGCGAGACGCTCGCCGAGACGGTCGAGTCCGGGCAGGACGTGCTCAGCGCGGGGCAGTTTTCGGCCGCGCTGCCGCCGATGTTCCTCTACTCGGTGCAGCTCGGCGTCCAGCGCAACGACCTCGCCGACGGGCTGTACGCCCTGGCCGAGACGTACGCCGAGCAGACCCGCCTGCACCGGGCGCGTCTGCAGGGACTGCTGCTGCCGGTGATGCTGGTGATCGTGGGCGGGTTCGTCGCCTTCATGATCGCCGCACTGATGCTGCCTTTCGCCAGCCTGCTGCACACGATGACTGCGTGGTGATCGGAGCCTGACACACACGATGGAAATGTATGTCCTGACAATCCTCGTCGCGGCCATCGTGACCGCCGGCGTTCTGGCGTTCCGCTGGCCGGGACCGACGGTTGCGGTTGCGCTTGTGCTGACGGCGACGGTCACGTTCTGGGCCCTGTTGACCGGGGAGCAGGGATACCTGATCCTATGGATGCTGATCTGCCTGGGCCTTTCACTGGTGACGGGCTCATTTGCTCCACAAAGGACCGGTGAACCCGACTGGGGAAGAACACTGGCTCGGATCCTTCTGGGGTTCGGTGTGGTCTGCGGCGCCGCTCTGGGGACCTTCGTGCTTCTGGGCGGCCTGACCCTCATCCTCGGCGTGCTCGCCGCCTGGCTGACGTTCCGATATCTCCTGGCAGCGCGGGAGGCGCTGGCGATGAATGTATTCTCCACCCTCGCCGGCGCCATGCGACAGAACATGCCGCTGCACACGGCCCTGGTCGCCGAGGCGCAGATCCACTCCGGCAAGTACGGACGGATTCTCGGGCACATTGCAGAAGGGATCGAACAGGGCCTGCCTCTCAGCCGGGCCGTGAAGGAGGGCTATCCCGGCTGTCCGGGGTTCGCCGCCGCCGCGCTGTCGGCCGGAGAGCGTCTGGGACGACCCGCGGAAGCCACACAGCGCGTCCTCGAACAGATCGAGCAGCGCCTCGATCGCAAGCGGTCCTTCCAGCCGGTCAATCCGGCGTATCCGGTGGGCGTACTGTTTGCCGTCGTCCTTGTTCTGCTCTTCTTGAGAGCACGCATCGCTGGACGCTTGGCGTTTATCCTTGCCGACATGGGCAGTGACCTTTCCCCATATACCAGGTTCCTCCTGGGCCTGAGCGAGCCGGCGACAACCATCATGCTGGGCATCGCACTGGCCATCGTTGTCGTCTTCCCGCTCGCCGTGTGCTGGCGCTTCCGCGCCCGCACGCCCGACCGCCCGCGGTTGAGCACGCGCGTCGCAGACGCAATTCGCTGGGTCTTGCCGCTCACCCGCTGGTTCGAGCGCCGGCGTGCCGTCATGCAGGTCGCCGAGACGATCCACGCGGGCATCAAGGCCGGGCAGCCGATCGACCGCGCCGTGGACGCAGCGGGCGAACTCGACGTCAACCTGCGCTACCGCCGCCGCCTGCTGGACTGGCTCGGCCGCATCGTCCGCGGCGAGGACGTGGCCGAGGCGGCCCGCCGGTCCGGCGTCGGCGAGCAGATCGCCTGGGCGTTCGACCAGGACGTCAACCCCGCCGGCGCCCCGGCCGCGCTCGAGGTGATCGCCTCCGCCTGCCGCGCGGACTACAACTACCGCCTGAACATCGCGCGTTGCATCGCCTGGCCGCTGGTGATCCTCACCCTCGCGGCGTTCGTTGGCGCCGTCGTCTACGCCGCTTATCTGCCGCTGCTCGGCGTGCAGGAGCTGACCGTGCAGGGGGTGCAGCCGTGATGCCGACTGCGCCACAACGCGCCGGCGGGTTCACGCTGATCGAAACCGCCATCGGGGCCGCCCTGCTCGGCGGGCTGATGATCGTCAGCATTTCGCTCCAGCGGTCCGCCGGCGAGGTGAACGCCCAGCAGCTCGCCCGCCAGCGATGCATCGCGGCCGGCCGGGCGACGCTCGACTCCTTGACCGCTACAGGACGCCCGCTGGACGACGAGGACGTCCGCCGCCTCTGGCCGGGCGTCGAGGTTCATGTGGAATACGCCGCCGGCGAAGGCGACTGGGCCGGACTGACCCTCGCCCGCGCCACGGCCGAGGCGACCGGCGGGGGATACCCCGTCCGCGTCGACCTCGCCCGCTACCTGCCGACCGGCACGCCCGCCGAGGGAGGCGCCCCGTGAAGCCCGCGAAGGGATACACCCTCATCGAGTTGCTGGCCGTCGTGGCGATCCTCTTCACGATCATCGGCATCTCCGGCGGCATCTTCGGCTCGCTGGCGGGCGAGGCGCCGCGCGTCCGCCGGGCGATCGAGGCCAACCGCCAGGTCTCCCGGATGATCGACCGGCTCCGGGCCGACGTCGCCGCCGCCCGGGCGCTCTCGCTCACCGACGCGCCTCCCGAAGCGGCCGAGGTGCGAATCGACGTCGCCGACGGACTCGTCCTCTACGAGCGCGCGAAAGGGAAGATCATCCGCCGCGAGCTCGACGCCGACGGCGCAGAACGGGCCCGCCGGAGCTGGCCGGTGGAGTGGGCGACCCTACGCTTCGCCGTCCGCCGCGAGGACGGAGCGCCGAACGCCCTGGAAGTGGTCACATGGTTCACCCGCTCGGCGGAGGGAGGAAACCTGAGAACGCTCCGCAACGCCCACGTGCTGTTCGTCGGACCCGAGGGGAGGGCCGCCCCATGACGCCCGGCCGCCTGTCGAGCCCGAACCGCCGCCTCCGCGCCGCCCGCCGTCGCGGCGTGGCGATCCTCTATGTCCTGCTGATCCTCGTCTGGGTCGGCGCCGCCATGACGCTGCTCGCCGACGCCTCCGGGAGTCTCGCCTTCCAGACGCGCCGGGAGTACGTGGAGGCCTGCTCGGGTGACCTCCAGGCCAGCGCGGCCGCGTGGGCCGACCTGCACCCCGACGCGCCGCGCGACCGGCCCGTCTCGCTGGATACGGCCGACCTGTCGGCCCCGCAGCCCGCCATCGAGATCGTCCCCGCCGACGACGGCGCCGTCCGCATCCGAACCCGCTGCCGCAAGGGTCGGTGGGCCGTCCGCCGCGAGCTCGCGCGTCCCCGCCCCGCGGCCGCGGATTGAGCCCG
>CAZADC010000083.1:0-2172 GCA_964483755.1 uncultured Planctomycetaceae bacterium
GGGCGTAGCCAGGTAGTTGACGCCCGCCGCCGCCAGCGTGTCCGCGAAGCGGTCAGGGTCGAAGCCCTTGCCGACATCTCTCGTATCCGGGTGGGTATGAAAGTCCAGGTGAACCTTGCGTAGCATGTTGCTCTCTTTCGCCTTCCCGTCGGGGCGTGTCAGAACGGGCAGCTCCTCACTGACCAACTCAGTCCTTCGAAATCAGAATTGGCCGGCGCAACGCCCATCCGTCTACCCAAATATGCGACAGTTACCGTACGTTATCCGTCCGGTACGAAGGGTAGCGAAAAGTTTTTCCGGATTTCCTTGAACAATCTCTTCATTCTTTACAAAGTACTTTGTATTACAAAGTCCAAGCTGGAGACACCGACATGAATCCTGAGAAGGCGGCCGAGGAACTCAAGGTCATCCGCGAACTCATGCAACGACCCGTGCGCTACTCCACGCGCAGCGGGCTGTCCGGCATCCTGGCCGGTCTGGCGGCGCTGGGCGGCTGCCTTGCCGACGCGCTCATCAGCTCCACCCACCGTCCCCGCGAGGCATTCTGGTGGAACCTGTGCGTCTGGGCCGGCGTGTTCGTGACGGCCTTCGTAGCCGTGACGGTCCTGACCCGGATTCGCGAGCTGAGCCGCGGCATGCCGTTCTGGTCACAGGCCAAGCAGCGGATTCTCAAGACGATCCTGCCCCCTTTCGTCGCCGGGGTGGGTCTGACGCTGGCGATCAGCTTCCGATGGTACTTCGCCGCCGGGCCGTGCATGTGGGGGCTGATACCGGCCGTCTGGATGCTCTTCTACGGAGTGGCGTGCTGGCAGGTGGGCGAGTTCTCGATCGTCGAGATCCGCGTGATGGGCGCAGCGTTCATCGTGGCCGGGCTTCTCACCGCGTCGCTGCAGGCGTTGGACTACCGCCCGTACGCGACCATCGGCAGCACCTTCGGCGGCTTCCACATTATTTACGGCATTGTCGTGTGGGCGAGGCATGGCGGCTGAGCGGGTCCCGCGGATTCGTCGCGGCCGATGCGCCCACAAACGCGGGGCGGACAGAATCGCATGAGCAGGCAGAAACCGCACAACCTGATTGACGAGACGATCCATCAGCGAACGCGGCTGGCGATCATGGCCGCCCTGGCCGGGGTGGAGTCGCTCGACTTCAACGAACTGAAGGCCGAGCTGGGCCTCACCGACGGCAACCTGTCGACACATCTCTCGGCCCTGGAGCGGGCCGGTTACGTGCGAATCGCCAAGGGCTATAAGGGGCGCAAGCCCCACACCACTGTCGCCCAGACCGCCAGGGGACGGCGGGCGCTCAGCAACTACATCAACCTGCTCCAGGGCATCCTGGACAAGGCGACAGGAAGCTGAGATTCCAGCAAGGAGACACGCCGTGAACGTCATTCGATTCTCTGCCGTCGTCTTGATATTCGCCGTGGTCACGGCCGGCTGGTGGCTGCTGGCGGCGACCGTCGACATGCGGACCCACAACCTGGACAGATCGCTGTCAGCAGAGATGGCCAGCCTTTGGGGACCCAAGCGGCTGCTGCAGAACTCCCCGTACTGGCTGGCGGCGGGCGGCAGCTCCGAGGACGCCGTCAGTCCCTCGGCGAGCACGATCACGGCCGACTTCCGCCACGAGCATCGCTACAAGGGACTCCTGTGGTTCAGCACGTTCACGGTGGACTTCAAGGGCGAGTACACGTTCGAACCGCTTGCGCCGGCGGCCGGCACGGGGGGACCGGCTGCCTGGACGAGCCGTCAGGTTCAGGGCGAGTTCGTCTTAGAGCTGCCCGCCGAGTGCAAGACCAGCCGGATATCGGTGGCGATGGACGGGCAATCCTGCGACGTGCCGCCGGCGGACATTGCGGCCCGCCGGATAACGGTGCCGCTGTCTCGCGGGACGGTGCGAACGGTGACCGTGCAGTACCGCACGGGCGGGCAGGACATGTGGCTGTACTGCCCGTCGGGTCGGCCGCAGATCGACGGCGATGCCGAGAGCCCCGTCGTCTCAGCCGACGGACCCCTCGCGCAGCTCAGGGATTTCACCATGACGATCCAGACCGACTTCACGGACATTGACTACCCGCGGGGCACGCTGAGCCCCACACGCCGCGCCACGCCCGGTGGCGCGGGGATGCAGGCCGAGGCGCTGGCGATGGATGTGGCCGACGTGGCCGCG
>CAZADC010000083.1:2182-10837 GCA_964483755.1 uncultured Planctomycetaceae bacterium
GACCTCGTCACCGGTCAGTCGATGGGCCTGGCCATGCCCAGGCGTCTCAACGCGGGCCCGATCGCCGCGCGCATGAGCTTCTTCGCGCCGGTGAGCCTGCTGTTCTTCTTCACCGTGCTGTTCACGGTGATGCTGCTCAAGGACGTGCCCCTTCATCCGATGCACTACCTGTTCATTGCGGCGGGCTTCTTCGCGTTCCACATTCTGATGAGCTACCTGGCCGACGTGGTAAACATACACGCGGCGTTCTGGATATCGGCCGCGGTCAGCGTGCTGCTGGTGGCAAGCTACATGCGGCTGGTGGCGGGCGTGCGGTTCGCCGTCATGTATACGGGCGTGGCGCAGCTGGTTTTCCTGGTGGGCTTCTCATACGCGTTCTTCTGGGAGGGGCGGACCGGCCTGACCATAACCATCGCCGCGATCGTCACGCTGTTCGTGCTCATGCAGACGACCGGGCGTGTGAACTGGCATGACGTATTCGCACGGAGGCAGCCGGCCGCGCCGTCGCCGCCACCGCCGCCGCAGGCGCCGGAATCGACCGCGTAGGGCTCCCGTTCGGCTCGCGGCATTCCGTCGCGCTGCCCCTGACGGACCCGTCCGAGGCTATTTCGGGTCGCGCGCGAACGTCGGCAGGCCGAAGCCCGCCAGACCCATTTGAGCCAGGTGCTGCGGGCGATCCGTAGCGTCAGCCGGCAAATGCTCGAAACGTGCACGGCCGTCAGTCGTCGGCCTCGTCAGCGCAGCCAGTGCGAGGGTTTCAGTCGCACAGGCTGATCCCGTACAGACAAAACGCGAGGTAGGCAGCCAGCATGACAACAGTGAACAGAACGAGCAGCCCGATGACGACTACCGAGCCCTGCGGGTGTCCGCAGTGGCGGCAGAACGGGCTGAGGCGGCTGATGTCATTTCCACATGCCTTGCAGCTTTTCAGGTCTGATTTCGTCATTCGTACCTCCATCGCACAGTGCGGTCCGTCTTCGGCGTCCTGAGACCTGTCGGCCGCACCCGATCGTCGCGTCTGCCGTCGTCACAGGGCGGGCCGCCTCGCTCAGCGAGTGGAGTCTTCGCAGCGAACGCTCCACACGCACACGTCGTCTCCGCGCGGAATCGATTTCTCCAGCCGGTACGAGCAGGCGTCGTTCGAGGCCGATACGAAGCCCTCCATCCACCACGCAAAGACGTCACATCCGAACGCGCTGAAGAACGACCACGGGCACGCGCTGACCTCCCGCGTGAAGCAGTCGCGGGTATCCGCGACGACCCGTCCCTCGATGCCCCAGAGGCGCTCGATACTCATGATCGCCCGGCCGATTTCGTCGGCGCTGCGACATCCCACCTCGGCTGCCTCGCGACCTGCGCGACGCATCGGCTCGCGAAGCGCCCGCTCCAGCCCCACACGGCCGACGGATTTCTCCAGCGCCGCGATCATCGCGTTATGGACCTCGCCCCACATGTCGATCAACCGCCCGGCGTCGGCGTTGCGCCGCGCCGCCTTGACGTCGATCACCGGCGACCCGTCACGGGCGTCCAGGCCTGACACCGCCAACCCGCTCTCCCCCACTTCAATGACCCGCGCTCGCGAGACGCCGATCGGGTTGGGGCGCATCGGGCTCCGCAGTGCGAACACGCCCTTCTTCGCTCGGCCTGCATCCCCCCGCGGATGCACACGCATCGCCCGCCGGGCCTCGTCCGGAAGCTCGTGCATCCAGTAGAGAACGTCCACCTCGTCGCCCGCTCCCAGGCCGTGGAGGCCTTCGGCGTGAGCCGGGTCGAGCTCGATCCTGGAGCGATTGTCGTCGATGACGTGCACCGTGCCGACCGGTTCGATGTTCATTGCCGCACACCTCTTCGCGTAAACCGGATCGCGACGGATCCCGGAGCGGCGCCGTCCTACTGCATCTGACTGATGGCCGTCTCGGCCGCGTTGACCAGCGGGTAGGCGATCGGCGAGGCGGTCAGCGCCGGATGCGTACCCATCTGGAACATGGCGATGTCCTCGGCCGTCATGCGCTTCTGCACGCACGCGGCGATGGCGTTGATCATCTCCCCGACCGACGCGCTGCCGCGAACCTGCCCGCCCAGCAGCACCTGGGAATGCTTTTCGAAGACCAGTTTCACGCGCGCCGGCGCCGCGCCGGGCATGCCGCCGGGGTGGCGATTGACCGTCTCCACCGTGCCGCAGACGACCTGGTACCCGCGATCAGTCGCCATGGTTTCGGTCAGCCCGGCCGTGCCCATCGCCAGATCGCCGACGGCCGTGGACCACACACCCAACGTTCCGTCGCTCTCTCGCCGCAGCCCGTAGACGTTCGCGCCGGCGATCCGCGCCTCGAGCTGGGCGATGGACGCCAGCTTCAACGGCGACGGCCCGCCGCCGAAGAAGGATATCTTCTCGGCACAGTCGCCGCAGGCGAAAATGGATGCATCGGACGTCTGCATGGTCCGATCCACGTCGATGCCGCCGGTCAGTCCGAGGCGCAGCCCGGCGTCCTTCGCCAGCTCGACGTTCGCCTGGGCTCCGATCCCGAGGATGACCAGGTCGGCCGGCACGCTGTCCCCGCCGGTCAACTCGACGGCGCTGACGCTTCCGTCGCCGGTCATCCGCTGAACGGTCGCGCTGGTGCGCACGGTCACGCCGCGGGACCGCAGCAGCTCCTCCATCTCTTCACAGAACTCCGGGTCGTAGGAAAGGCTCAGGCACTTGGCGGCGAGCTCAATAACCGTGACGCTCCTGCCGTCGAGCTTGTTGATCTCGTCGGCGAACTCGATCCCGATGAACCCCCCACCGACGATAACGACGTTCTCCGCATCCTCCAGTCGCTCCTGAAGCCGGCGGAGGTACGCAACGTCCTTGAGGATCGGGAAGACGCCGTCCAGGTCCACGCCGGGGATCGGCGGCGTGGTCGGCACCGATCCGGTCGCGAGGATCAGCCGTTCGTACTCGATCGGCTCGCCCTTCGTCACCAAGCGGCGTTTCTCACGATCGATGGCCGTCACCTCGACGACCGACAGGTCGATCCCGTGGGTCTCCAGGACTGAATCCGGGATCAGGTTCTTCTCCGGCCCGCCCAGCGTGCCGTAGATGTACGGGATGCCGCAGGGGATCGGCACCTGCTCCTCCCTGCGGATCAGCCGGATGCTCCGGTCGGGATGGTGGCGCCTCGCGGTGATGGCCGCGGTGATCCCGGCGGCGCTTCCGCCGAGGACAACGATCTCTGCGCTGATCATGGGTTCTCCTTCATCTTCATGCGTCTTCGGTCTGCTGCTTTCCAATGTGGAACAGCCTGCCGCCGACGGACCGCTTCGTCAGCAATCCCTCGGCGTCAAGCTGTTCGACGTACTTGAGCACTTCGTTGCGGTGCATGCCCAGCCCGTCGGCGATGTCGGCCAGCGAGCAGGGACGCCGCCGGACCATCTCCAGCACGCCCTCCCGCCCGGCCGCAAACTCGCTGCGCGCGTGGACGCCGCGGTAGTCGGCGATCACCTCCGCCGGCGGGTCGAACCGTCCGGCCAGCTCGTGCATCCTCTCCCGATCGACGGTCACGGCGTACTCCTCGGCGGCAGGACGCGTCACCGTGTTGAGCTGCACCCGGTCCGGACCGATCCGGCGCATGCACTCGGCGATCCGATCCGCCTCCGCGTCCACCGCCGTGTGACCGGCGAGCAGGAAAACCTCCAGCCAATACTCGCCGGCCGACTCCACCCGCGCCGCAATCAGCCCCTCCAGCACCTGCTCGAAGGACAGGCTCTCGTGCGGGCGATTGACGGCCCGGAACATGGACGCATTCCCCGCGTCCAGCGAGGGAATCAGCAGATCAGCGCCGGCGAGCTCGCGGCGGACATCCTCGCGCCACAGCAGCGAGCCATTGGTCAGAACCGCGACGGGTGTGTCCGTCATCGAGCGGATGCCCTCGATCAGCTCACCGAGGCGCGAGAACAGCGTCGGCTCGCCCGAGCCGCTCAGCGTGATATAGTCGGGCTTCGTGGCGACCTTTCCCGCGAGCTCCGCCAGAACGTCGTGCAGCGGCGCCCACTCCTGCCGCTCCACCGTCAGGTTCGTTGTGCGCCCAAGTTGACAGTAGATGCAGTCGTAGGAGCACGTCTTGAAAGGGACGAGGTCGACGCCCAGCGAGCGGCCGAGGCGTCGCGACGGTACGGGTCCGAAGATGTATGCCATAGAGCTTGCCTTTCGGCCGCAGGCCGCCGTCTGCTGGGGCGGGACATGCCCGGCCGTACGACGTGTCGGCGAGGCGTCGGCACCCCGCGACCATAGATGACGACTTCAAACGACGTGCCAGAACGGCGACGCTTCGCCAGGCGACGTTCTGCAGTCAGGTCACGCCGTCGCCGACGACGACGCCAACGCGTAACGCAATAGTCGGATGCCGCTTTCACTGCACAATGCGCGATTACGGCACGGGAATCCGCGTCAGCAGGCGTCAAACCGCCCGGCACACGGATTGCACCTCGCGGAGCATGGAAGGTACGACAAAACGACGGCCGGAAGAGGGCTCGCCGAACGAGGCGGCTCGCGAGTTGCAGGAACGCCGCCTCCGGGCCGGGATGGCCCGCATCGGGCGGAAGATTCTCGTGCTCTCCGGCAAGGGCGGTGTGGGCAAGAGCACGGTGGCGGCCAATCTCGCCACGGCGCTGGCGCGGGCGGGCAGGAAGGTCGGCCTGCTCGACGTGGACCTGCATGGCCCGAGCATCCCGAAGCTCATGGGCCTGGAGGGCAGACGACTGGGGCCGGACCCCACCGGGGGCGCCGTGCCAATCCTCGTGGGCGGGAACCTTTCGGTGGTTTCCGTCGCGATGCTGCTGGACGGCGCGGACGACGCCGTCATCTGGCGCGGGCCGCTGAAGCACAACGTGATCCGCCAGTTCCTCTCCGATGTGAGCTGGGGCGAGCTGGACTGTCTCGTCGTCGATTCCCCGCCCGGCACGGGTGACGAGCCCCTGTCGGTCGCGAAGCTCGTCGGCGACGGCGCGGAGGCGGTCGTCGTCACCACCCCGCAGGACGTGGCGATCTCGGACGTCCGCAGATGCATCACGTTCTGCCGAACCCTCGCTCTGCCCGTCGCCGGAATCATCGAGAACATGAGCGGCCTGGTCTGCCCGCACTGTGGGCGGACCGTAGACCTGTTCGGCGCCGGTGGCGGCGAGGCGCTCGCCGCTGAGACGGGCGTGGCGTTTCTGGGTCGAATCCCCCTCGATCCGCAGATCGTTCTGTCAGGCGATCGCGGCGCGTCGTTCGTCGAGGCGCATCCCGACAGCCCCGCCGCCGAGGCCTTCGCCGCCGTCATTCGCCCGATTCTCAGCGCGCCCGGAGCAGTCGATGCACCGGCCGAGGATGCGTAAGAGACAGCCGCACGAAAGAGAAACCATGCCCCGGGCGTCAGCGTCGGCGACGGGCGTGGGCGGCGTGAAGGCATTGCCTCGGGCGATTCGCATCCCCAGCGTCGTCGTGGGTCGGCCTGGTCAGGTCTCCGCTCCGTCACGGCTGCCCCTTCGTCGTGCTTGGCCTTTCGGGCTGCAACGGGGAGGGATCGGCAACGCTCGAAGCCGACGCGCGCGACGGCCGATTCGCGCCGTCGGCGGCTGATCGGCGGCAGCGACGCAGCACAGGCAGGAGCAGCGCCCACGCGATCACGGGCACGATCACGGCGATGAGGAAGGACGTTCCCGGCGCGGTCGCTCCGGCGTAGCTCCCCCACCAGGCGTAGAGCCCGGACACCGGAATGGTGCCGGCCAGCATCGCCGCAAGGAACAGGCGGAAGCGCATCCCGGCCAGGCCCGCCAGCACGGCCATGACCTCGGGTAGGATGGGCAGCGCCCGGCTGGCGATGATCGCCAGTCCGCCCCACCGGTCGAAGAGAGACCGGAAATCCCTCATCTCCTCCGGTCCGGCGAGGCGCGCGGCGATGCGATCCCCGCCGATCCGGACGGCGGCGTACCCGACGACGCCCGCCAGGGCGCTGCCCGTCGCGCCGATGAGCCACCCCGCCCAGAACCCGTACACCGTGCCCAGCGCGCTCATGACACCGGTGGCGGGAACGGGTAGCACGAGGTCGGCCACGAGCAGGCCGAGCCCCGCGAGCCAGCCGAGCGACCGGGCGGACGCCATGTGCGCCGCGAAGGCGTCGCGAGCGAACATTGTTTCCATCGCGTCGCCCCACAAGGCGAAGGTCAACAGGAACAGCCCCGCCAGCGCGACGGCGACGGCGAGAATCTTCGCGGCGACTCTCACGCGGAATCACCCCCTCCGGACGGGCCCGACAGCATTCGGGCGATCTCCTCGGCCACCTTGCTCCCCGACAGCAGCATGCCGCCGAAGATCGGCCCCATTCTCGGCCCGCCCCGGGACGCGCACACGCTCATGCCCGCCGTCCACAGTCCCGGAAACAGCTCGCCCGCCTGATCCACGACAAACCGCTCGCCGGCCCGGGCGTCCATCGGCCCTTCGCCCGGCAGCCGGTCGGGGCTGTCGGTCAGCAATCCGCGGCGCTGGAGGCAGTTGACCAGGACGGCTTCGTGGCCGGTCGCGTCGATGAGGGCCTGCGAGGAGAAGATGATCGGGTCGACCGGCAGAGCGTCGCCGATCAGCGACCGATTGGCGACGACACCGGTCACCCGCCCATCGCGCACGCAGATGTCTTCCGCCGTCAGCAGATTGAGCAGGACGGCTCCGGCGTGGAGCGCCTTCAGGCACAGCGCGGCCGCCAGCTCCATCGCGTCGGCGGTGAACAGGTCCCCGCTCGGCGTACGCCGCACACACGCCTCGTCCAGCACGTCCACGGCCCCGGCCTGGACAACGACTTCATTCATGCCGAGGCTGCCGCCCCAGATGCCGCCGCCCGGGCTGAGGCGCTTTTCCAGCACGGTAGTCCGAAGGCCCCGCTCCGCCAGTCGCCATGCCGCCACCAGACCCGACGGGCCGGCGCCCACGATCACCACGTCGCTGCAGAGGGAATCGGACAGCTTGGCGTGATAGCCGTCCAGAATCGCCCGCGAAACGTCCGTTTCCTCGAAACCGTCCATCGTGCCTCCTCACGTCGTCGCTGCGTGTGTCAGCAGAGCTTCTCCGCTCCGGAGAACACTTCCTCGACCCGCAGCAAGGCCGCGCCGTGTCCCGGATGCTGCGGCGAGTTCCAGGTCTTCATGTGCCGGAAGACCTCGCCGTCGGTGTGGTATTCCAGGGCGCCCTTCGCCTGGTACGCCTTGCCGTCCTTCGACCGGAACAGCAGCGAGCCCCTGCCTCCGGCGAGCAGGTTGCGCCGGGTCTTGTCGAAGTAGTTATCGGCTACGACCAGCGCATCATCACCGAAGGCCGCCACGCAGCTCGCGTAGATGACATTCGGTGCGCCGTCCCGGCTGACCGTCGCCAGAACCACGGGACCGTCACGGTCTGCCCACGCCTGCCTCACACTTGCGGGTAATGCCGCCATGCGTCATTCCTTTCCTCGTCTGTGCTCATCGGGTAGCAGGAAAGCACCACGGTAGTGCTCGAAATCATTGAGCGTGCGGGCGTGGATCGCCACGATGTCGGATGGCAGCGCCTCAAGCCGCCAGAAGCGGACCTCACGGCCCTCGACACCATCCGCCTGCGGCACGCCGTCCCAGTCGCGGACGATGAACGCGACGGAGAAGCACTGGATCTCGTCGCCGTTGGGATAGCGGAATCGCTGATCGGGTCCCGAGTACAAGCCCATCGGCTCAGCGTGATTGACGATCAGCCCGGTCTCCTCCCGAACCTCCCGCCTCAACGCCTCGGCCGCCGTCTCTTCCAGCTCGACCGAACCGGACGGAAGCCCCCAGCAGCCCAGGTCGGTCCTGCGCTGCAGCAGCGCCCGCCCGTCCGCATCGAGGATGATCGCGCGGACGCCCGGCAGCAGGAGGCGCCGGGACCCGATGCGAGAACGAATGCCCTCGAGATACGGGCCCATCATTCCGGCGCCTCCACGACGGCGCCGACGGGGCACGTTCCGCAGCGGTCCGGGAATTCCTTCCACAGCCGCGCCGCGGCGGCGAAGCCCGTGCAGTGACAGGGCAGGAGTCGCTTGACATCCATGCGGCGAAGCTCCGCCACCGTCTGGTCCATCCGTTCCGGACTCGCGTGCAGCAGGTGCATGCCGCCCATGACCGTGTGGATCGGCCGCCCGTCGGTGAGGGACTGGACGTACCGCAGGGTGTTCACGACGCCCGCGTGCGCGCAGCCGAGGATCACCGTCGTGCCCGCCGTTGTCTCCAGGAAAGCGGCCTGATCATCGACGAGATCATCCGGCTGCGTGCAGTCGGGGTCCTTGAAAAAGGCCCCGCCCGTATCCTCGAATTCCGTTTCCCGCGGGATCGGCCCGGTCAGGGACAGCCCCCCGCCGATTTCGATCGGGCCGTCCACCAGGACCAGCTCCGCCCGCTCGCGGATTCTGCCCTCATTCATGAACGGCATGCCGACATCTCGCGCGGTCCCATCTTCATTTCGCGCGTACTTCGGCTCGAACGCCGCCGGGTGAGCATACACCGTCGTTCGCCACGCGCAGCGCAAGGCGTCGGCCAGCCCGCCGGTGTGGTCGTAATGGCCGTGACTCAGCACCACGGCGTCGGCCAATTCCGGCCGGACGTCCAGGCGCCGGGCGTTCGCGCAGAGCGCACTTCTCT
>CAZADC010000084.1:0-10765 GCA_964483755.1 uncultured Planctomycetaceae bacterium
GCATCGGCGAGGACGTGGTGGCGCAGTTCAACTCCTCGTGGGCGACGCGCGTCCGCCGCGACGACCTGCTGACGATTCAGGTCGACGGGACGGAGGGCTCCGCCGTCGCCGGGCTGCGCGACTGCCGCATCCAGCCGCTGGCGAACACGCCCCGCCCGGTCTGGAACCCGGACGTGCCCAACGAGATCGACTTCCTCGAGACGTGGACGAAGCTGCCCGACGAGCCGATCGACAACGCGTTCAAGATCCAGTGGGAGCTGTTCCTCCGCCACGTCGCCGCCGACGAGCCGTTCCCGTGGGATCTGCTGGCCGGCGCCAAGGGCGTCCAGCTCGCCGAGAAGGCGTTCGAGTCGGCGAGCGGGCTGACGTGGGTGGACGTGCCGGAGCTCGCCCCGCGGGCCTGAGCGGCATTGCCGAGGTCTGTCCGGATGGCACAGGCTGAAAGCCTGTGCCACTGACAGGGACACACCTGTCTCTGCCCAGCGGCCGGTCATTCCACAACGAGCTGGTGGGCGGTGCGCCGGACGACCTGGTGGCGCCGCCAGACGGGGTCGGTGTCCGGGAAGTCCTCGCGGAAGTGCACGCCGCGGGTCTCGGTCCTCCGCAGCGCCAGCTCGGCGATGAGATTTGCGGCCGTCAGCATGTTCTGCACTTCCCATCCGGCCGGGTCGTAGAATTCCTTGTCCAGCACATAGCGGCCCCAGAACTGGATGATCTCGAGTGTCTCGTCCAGCCGTTCGCCGCGCCGGACGATCCCCACGTTCCGCCACATCACCGACCGCAGGGAGTTGCGGATGTCGGCGAGGTCCAGCTCGGTCCGTTCGGAGGGGGGATTGCTCCAGTCGATGGGACGGGCGGTCAGGCGGTCGTTGGTCTCGGCGAGCGCCTCGACGGCCACCTCGCCGCACCGGCGTCCGAACACCAGCGCCTCGGTCAGCGAGTTGGACGCCAGGCGGTTCGCCCCATGCAGACCGGTGCAGGACGCCTCTCCGCAGGCGAGCAGACCGGAGAGGCTGGTGCGCCCGTCGACGTCCACCCGCGCGCCGCCGATCATGTAATGAGCGGCCGGGTGGACGGGGATCAGGTCGCTGGCGGGGTCGATCCCGAACCCGCGGCAGCGGCGGTCAATCTGCGGGAACCGCCGCGCGAACGCCTCGGCGCCGAGGTGGCGGACGTCCAAGTACACGTGGGTCGAGCCGGTCCTGGCCATCTGCTCCATGATCGCCCGGCTGACGACGTCGCGGGGGGCGAGCTCGGCCATCTCGTGATACGCGGACATGAAGCGCTCGCCCTTCCGGTCGACGAGGTACGCCCCCTCGCCGCGGACGGCCTCGGAGATCAGCGAACGCGTCGAACCGGCGACGTACAGCGTCGTGGGGTGGAACTGCATCATCTCGAGGTCCGCCAGGCTCACGCCCGCGCGGAAGCCCAAAGCGGCGGCGTCGGCGGTGGCGTCGGACGGGTTGGACGTCTCCCGCCAGAGCATGCCCGCTCCGCCGGCCGCCAGAATCGTCTGGCGGGCGCGGATGATCTGAAGCCCGTAGCGCGGGTGAAACGTCAGCGCGCCGACACACGCGGCGCCGTTGCCGCCCTCGGGCGGGTCGGTCAGCAGGTCCACCGCGAAGCACTGATCAAATATCTTGATGTTGGGCGACGCACTCGCCGTCTCGACCAGCACGTCGGCGAGGGCCCGGCCGGTGGCGTCGCCGTCGGCGTGGACGATGCGGTGGGCATGGTGCCCGCCCTCGCGCCCGAGGCTCAGCTCGCCGCCCTCCGTGTCGAACGGCACGCCCCACCGGCGCATCTGCTCGATCTGCTGGGGCGCGGCCGAGACGACATGCCGCACCACCTGCTCGTCGGCGAGCCCGCACCCGGTCTCCAGCGTGTCGCGCACGTGCGACTCGACGGAGTCCGCGCTGTCGATAACAGCCGCCAGTCCGCCCTGCGCCTGGTACGTGTTGGAGTCACTCAGCTCCCCCTTGCTCAGGACGATGACCTGTGCGTCCTCGCCCGCGCGGATCGCCGCGCGAAGCCCGGCCGCACCGGCGCCGACGACCAGCACGTCGGTGAAGATATGCCCGAGGCGGCGGCTCTCGAAGCTCAGCAGGTAGCGTTTCTCGAGGTACAGGGCTTCCATGATCCAGGGAAGTCTACGCCCGGTCCGCCGGGCTGTCGACGGCTTTCCCACACGACGTCCGCTGGGCCGCGTCCGCCGCGGCCGATACATCTGCACGAGCAGCCGCCCCGGACCACCGACCATGGGCTACCCGTCTCGGACCACTGACTGCCGGCTGCTGACCGCGCGCTTGGCCGGGCTACTCGTGGCGCAGCGCCTGGATGGGGTCGAGGCGCGAGGCGCGGATCGCCGGGTAGAGCCCGCTGATGAGCCCGACGGCGACGGCGACCAGGAACGGGACGATCAGCGCCCAGGGGCTGATGAGAATCTTGAACGGGAGCATGTTCGCGCGGTCGACGCCCCAGGCCGCCAGCAGCCCGACGGCGATGCCGATCAGCCCGCCGACCGTCGTGAGCGTGACCGCCTCGACGAGGAACTGCACGGCGATGTCCGCCTGCTTGGCGCCGAGGGCGCGGCGGATGCCGATCTCGCGGGTCCGCTCGGTGACGCTGGCGAGCATGATGTTCATGATCCCGATGCCGCCGACCACCAGCGAGATGCCCGCGATCGCCAGCAGGACGACCGCCCACAGGCGCGTCTGCTTCTGCTGCTGCTCGAGCAGCTCCATCGGCACCTGCACGAGGTAATCCGCCTGCGGGTGCGTGCGGTCCAGCAGCGACCGGCAGATCGCCGCGCCGGCGACGACGGACTTCTCGTCGGCCATCTGGAGGATGATCTGGCTGACCTCGACCTTCTCGAACTGGCGCTGGCCTTGCTCGATCAGCACGGAGAAGGTTCCCAGGCGGCGCCGACGGACGGCGTCGGGGATGAAGATGCAGTCGTTCGAGCCCTCGACCGTCCCGTGGATCACCTGCGGCACCTGCGACAGCACGCCGACGACCTGGAACGGCTCGGAACCGATGTAGACGGTCTGCTCCAGCGGGTCGAGGTAGCCGAACAGCTTGCGCGCCAGCCACGCGGGCAGCACGCACGGGCCGCGAGGCAGCGGGGAGAGCGTCGAGTCGGCCGGAACGAGAAACCGCCCCCGCTGCATGCGGACCCGAGCGACCTTGGTGAAGTCCGGCTCGACGCCGATGACCGACACCGTCCGCCGCTGCGCGCCGAACCGCGCGTGCTTGCGCGACTGGTGGGGGTGACCGTCCGCACCACGTTCGGCACGTTGCTCGTCAGGCGCGTCACGTCCGCCCGGGTGAGCCCGTATACGTTCGCGCCGCGACTCGAGTCGGTGGCCTTGGATTCCTGCGGCGGCTTGATCGACCGGATGATGATCTTGTCGCTGCCCAGCTCGCGGAGGTAGACCTGCGACTGGTAGCTCGCGCCCTCGGTGATCCCCAGCATGGCGATCACGCCGCAGACGCCGAAGATGATCCCCAGCGACGTGAGGATGCTCCGTACCGCGTGGACGCTCAGCGAGTGCCCGGCCAGGCGGACGATGTCCGTGAGCTTGTAGAGGGCCTTCACAGCGACACCCTCTCCCGGCCGCGCGCTGTCGCCACGTCCGACTCGATCTCCCCGTCCCGCAGGCGCACCACCCGCTGGGCCTGCTCGGCGACGGGCTCCTCGTGCGTGACCACCACGACCGATCGCCCGCGCTCGTGCAGCATCTCCAGCAGCGCGAGGATCTCCGTGGTCGTGTGCGTGTCCAGGTTTCCGGTCGGCTCGTCGGCGACGAGGACCATCGGGTCGTTCGCCAGGGAGCGGGCGATCGCCACGCGCTGCTGCTGCCCGCCCGACAGCTCGCTCGGGCGGTGATGCACGCGATCGCCCAGCCCGACCATCTCGGCAAGCTCCAGGCACCGCGGGTGACGCCGGCGGCGGGGAACGCCCGCGTAGAACAGCGGGACCTCGATGTTTTCCAGGATGCTCAGCCCGGAGATGAGATTGAAGCTCTGGAAGACGAACCCGATCCGCAGGTTGCGGATGTCGCTGAGCTGGCGGTCGGACATGCGCCCGACGTCCTGTCCGCCCAGCCAGTACTCGCCGCGCGTCGGGCGGTCCAGGCAGCCCAGCAGGTTCAGCACCGTGCTCTTGCCCGATCCGCTGGGCCCCATGATGGCGACGTACTCGCCCTCCTCCATGCGCAGATCGATCCCTTTCAGGGCCGGCACGCCGGGACCTACCGGGTAGATCTTCCACAGGTTGGAAAAGCGAATCAGCTCGGCCACGTCTCGTCCCTCGTCTAGCCGCCCATGCCGGGCGGGCTCATCGGGCTCTCGGCCATTCCGTTGGCGGTCTGGTCGGCGCCGGACTCGGGCTCGATCAGCAGCACCCGGTCGCCGGGTTCAAGCCCTTCCAGCACCTGCACCTCGCGGTCGTTGCTGAGCCCCACGCGTACCTCCGCCTTGCGCGGCCGACCGGCGCCGTCGAGCTTCCAGCAGTACGACGTATCCTGCTCGGTGAACACGGCCGCCACGGGCGCCAGGACCGCGTCCTCGATCTTCGCCAGCTCCAGCTCGACGCGGGCGGTCATGTTGGGCTTGAGCCCCTCGACATCCTGGTCGAGCTTGACGATCACCGGGAAGACCTTCACGTCCGGGTTCCACCAGTTGCTGCGGTCGGGCAGGGCGCTGACCTTGTGGACCGTGCCGGTCAGAACCAGGTCCGGTCGGCTTTCCAGGCGGATGGTGGCCTTGACGCCCTTGCTGACCATGCGCGAGACCGCCTCGTAGACCTTCGTGCGCACCTGCAGCGTGGTCATGTCCGGGATAATCATCAATTGCTGGCGGGGGTTGATCTTCTCGCCTTCGGTCACGTTGACATCGTTGTTGTTCCAGCGGCTGCGCCCCGTGTCGTAGACCACCAGCCCCTCCTGCTGGGTCTTGACGGTGAGCTTGGCCTGCTGGTCCTGGAGGCGCTTGAGCTCATCCTCGTGGCGGTTGCGGGTCTCCTCCTCGTTGGCGACGCGCTCCTCGGCCTTGCGGAGCTCGAGCTTGGCGTCATGCTCGGCGCGCTCCAGGGCGACCTCGGCGTCCTTCACCGCATTGTCCAGGGAGCGAAGCTCCTTCGGATGGTCGTACTCCAGGAGCATCCTGAGCTGCGCCTCGGCCTTGACGAGCGAGAGCTTCTTGCGGTCCAGCGACAGCTCGTCCGACTCGATCTCGCTGTCGGTATAGGGGCTCTTGTCCGCAAGCTTCCCGTGCCACTCCTTCTTGAAGGTGAGGTTCTCCGAGGCGATCTGCATCTCGCGCTTGAGCAGCTCGATGTCCTGCTCCTGCTCGGATTTCTTGACCGGCCACTCGCCCTCCAGATAGCGCTGCTTGTCGGCGCGGGCGTCCTGAAGCGTCTGCTCCGCCCGGCGGATGTCCTCGGCGACCTCGATCTTCTTGAGCTCCAGGTCCGCCTGCGCGGTCTCGTAGTCGCTGCGGGCCGAGCGGACCGTCAGCTCCTGCTTGCGGACGGCGTCCTCCAGCTCCTTGCAGGAGAACTTCACGATCACCTCGTCGGCCTCCACGATGTTGCCGTCCTCGACCACCTTGTCGATGATCACCGGCCACTGGAGCTCGTTGGAGATCGTCACGCGCTTGTCAGCCTCGATCTCGCCGTCCTCCTCGACCGTGACGGAGAAGGTGCCCCGTCGAACCGTGGCCGCGGTCCCCGACGGCGCGCCGCCGCCGGCCCCGTCACCGTTCCAGGCGGCGTAGAGCCCCGCGCCGACGGCCGTCAAAACCACCAGCGCTGCAACGGCGACGAGGATCCGCCTACGGCGATTCGGCGCCGGGCTGCTCGTCGACGCAGGCCTCGGCGTCGGCGCCGCCGAGGTGGGGGTATCGCTCGGCAATCCGGTGGAACCAGAATGGTTCGTCTCGTTCATGGATCCTGCCCTTCTCGTCGACCCGGACCATCCCCAGGTCCGCCAGGAACTGAAGCCGGGTCGTCGTGTAGCTTATCAGTGCGTTCGTCAGACCGTTCTGGGCGTCCAGCAGGGCCTGCTCCGCCTCGAGCACGTCCCGCGCCGACGCCGTCCCCGCCCGCTGCTCCAGCTCGGCAAGGTCCCGCCGAAGCTGACCGATCTCCACGTTCCGCTTCTGAAGGTCGTACGTCGTCCGGGACTGCAGCAGGTTACGATAGCTCTGCCGCACGCCGAGGCGCACCACCTCGTCCACGAACTGTTCGTAATCCCGTCGAGCCCGGTCCCAGGCGATCAGCGCCGAGCGGTAGGCGTCGCGGTTGTCCGTCTGATCGAGGTCGTAATCCAGCTCCAGCCGCGCGAACCGCTCGTGCTCGTGGAAGCGGACCTTCGCGAACTCCTGGTCGTCGCTCCCGGCCGCGCTGACACCCGTCACAAGGTCCAGCGCGGGCAGGAAGTCGTCGGCCGCCAACTCGACGTCGCGCTCGGCGTCGCGGACATCCGCCCGCCGCTCCAGCACGTCCGGGCGCGTCCGCAGCGCCAGGCGGATCGCCTCATCTCCCTCGAACGGGATCGGCTGGGGACCGGCCTCGTTCAGTTCGTTCAGCGCCTCCGGATAGTTCAGCACAACCCGCGCCTCGATCGGCAGACCGAGGAAAATCTTGAACGCGTCCAGCGCGTCCTGATAGCTCTGCTGGCGCTGCTGGAAACGAACCTGCGCCTGGATGAGATTCTGCTCGGCCTGGTCGGCCTCGATGCGGCTGCGCTGTCCGCCCCGGACGAGCACGCGGGTCACCGTAGCCGTGTCCTGCAGACGCTCGATGTTCATCCGGTCGTTGCGGAGCTGGTCGCGCTGCTGGAGCACGGCGTAGTACTGCGTGAGCACCTGGACGGCAAAGGTCTGCGTGAACCGCTCGTAGCCGAACACGGAGATCAGGAAATCCCGCTCGCGGCGGTACTGGTCCTCGTAGGCGATGCCCCGCCACGCCCCGCGCAGCAGCGGCTGGGTGAAGTTCGCGTCCAGCAGCGAGTCCACCGGCGTGCTCGCCGAGGAGAGGAAATCCGTGGCGAAGCTCAGTGACGCCGCCATCACGAGCACGCCGCCGTCGAAGAACCGGCGGGTGAGCGAGACGTTTCCCTCGCCGGAGGCGGTGTCGGAGTCGAGTCCGTGGGAATTGCCGAATCGCGCCGCCTCGATCTGCGCCGTCTCGTCGCCGGTGACGAGCGTCCAGTTCCAGTCGCGCCGGGTGTTGGCGAGGTCCAGCGCCGCGAGGAAGAGCGTCTCCTTGCGCTCCTGGAAGTCCCGACTGTTGCGGAAGGCGACGTCGAGGCAGTCGTCAAGCGTCAGCACAACCGGCTCGCCGACGGAGAGGGGAATCTCCGTCTCGCCGACGCGGATCACGCGCCGCCCGTCGCCGGCGCAGTAGGGCTCGTAGTCGACCTCGAAGGCCGGCCGCATGCCGAGCGCGACCTGCTGCCCGCCGCGCAATGCGCCGTAAGCGGCGCGGTCCGCCTGCTCGGCGTACTGGCTGGGGGTGCACCCGGCCAGCGCCGACACCATGACCGTCAGAACCGCATGTCCACGCAACCACCTGCCGTGCATAGTCGTCCGCTTTCGTCGCCCGTCGCGCCGCGGCCTGCCCGACCGCCGCGTCCGGGAGTATGCCTCGCGAGGAGAATGAACCACGATTCTACCAAATCTGCGCCCGCACGTCCCGCCGGGGCGCGCGTTCGGGCAATTCCCCTTTATGACCACCCGGCGGGCCGAACGTTAGCGTGATTCCGGGCGCCCGTCGTCAACGCCCAAGAACTTCACCCCGACGGCGACGCGCCCCATCGACAGGAGCTTCTCGCGGTCGACCCGGACGATCTTGGCCTCCAGCGGCCGATCGGCCAGGTGACAAAGCTCCCTGCGGACCGAGCCGCGGAGGTCCAGGCGGATCGGCTGGCCGACCTGCACCGGCGTCGTCGCGGGCACGTACATGAGCATTCCGCCCTCGGAGATGTCGACGCACCGGGCGGGCGCCTCCCGACCGGTAACGCCGTGCTCGAACCGCACGCCGGTCGCCAGCGGGTACCGCTGATGGGCGCGACGCTCTGCCTTCGGCGAAGCCGTCATTACTGATCCCTGCGGTAAGGAGGGTTTTACCCCTCGATGCGTCATGCAGTATATTCGCAATCCGTACGAACGCCAGCGCCGGATTCACAAACCAGCGACAGGGAGATTCCATGACACGGACAGTCAAGCGCATCGGCGTGCTCACGGGCGGGGGCGACTGCCCCGGGCTCAACGCCGTCATCCGGGCCGTCGGCAAGTCGGCGATGGACGGCGGGATCGAGGTGTACGGCATCGAGGACGGGTACCTCGGTCTGATCGAGAACCGTATCCGCCGCCTGGACAACCAGGCGCTCAGCGGAATCCTGACCATCGGCGGGACGATCCTCGGGGCGTCGAACAAGGCCAACCCCGCCAGCTACGCCGTGCCCGACGGCGAGGGGGGATGGGAAAAGCGAGACGTACGCGACCAGGTCATCGAGCACTGCCGCCAGGCCGAGCTCGACGCGCTGGTGGTCATCGGCGGCGACGGCACGATGAGCGGGGCGGCCGATCTGATCGACCGCGGGCTCAACGTGGTCGGCGTCCCCAAAACCATCGACAACGACCTGTGGGCGACCGAGATCACCTTCGGGCACGACACCGCCGTCGCCACGGCCGCCGACGCCCTGGACAAGGTGCACACCACCGCCTCCAGTCACCACCGCGTGATGGTCGTCGAGATCATGGGGCGATACGCCGGGTGGCTGGCGCTGCACGCGGGCGTCGCCAGCGGCGCCGACGTGGTGCTCATTCCCGAGATTCCCTTCGACCTGCACGTGGTGGCCGAGAAATGTCTCGAGCGCAGCAAGCACGGCAAGCGGTTCACGATCATCGCCGCCGGCGAAGGCGCCAAGCCGGTCGGCGGCGAGCAGTTCGTCAGCTACACGGACGAGAGCTCGCCCGACCCGATCCGCCTCGGCGGAGTCGCCGCGCACGTCGCGCGGGAGGTGCAGAAGCGCACCGGGCTGGAAAGCCGGGAGATCGTCCTCGGACACGTGCAGCGCGGCGGCACCCCCACCGCCCGCGACCGCGTGCTGGCGACACTGTTCGGGTACGAGGCGTACAAGCTGCTGCGCGACGGGCGCTTCGGGCGCCTCGTCGTCCAGCAGCGCGGCGAGATCACCTCCGTTCCGATCGCCGAGGTCGCCGGCAGGGTCCGGACCGTGCCGAACGACTATCCGCTCATCGCCGGCGCGCGGGCGATCGGAACGAGCTTCGGAGATTCATGAGATCACCCGCGAGCGTCCGATAACCCAAGCGCCGGCCGGGCCGGACCTGCCCGCCGGAACGCCCGGCCGCGGGCGCCCGAGGCACGCAGCAAGAGATCGGAAGGTGCAAGCAGCGGAGGCGAACCCGTGAGACGTCATGTTGTCATCGCAGCCGTCACGGTCTGGGCGCCACTCGCCGGCGTCGTCGTCGGCGATGCGCCCCTGTCCGATGAAATCGCCGCAATCACAGGCGCGTACGAACGCGGCGGCGCGGAGGTCGGGCTGTCGGTGATCTCGCTTCCGGACGGACAATCCCTCTGCACCCGCCGCGCCGACGAACGATTCGCCCCCGCCAGCAACGCCAAGCTGCTGACCTCCGCGTTCGCCCTGGTGACGCTGGGCGCGGACTTCGAGTACGTCACGGCCGTGTATGTCATCGGCGACGACGTCGCTGTCTACGGCACGGGCGACCCGACGCTGGGCGACCCGGAGCTCGCTCGCAGGCGCAAGCGGAGCATCTACGCCGAGCTCGACCGCTGGGCGGCCGCCGTCCGCCGGGCGCGAGGCGGGCGCCCTGTCCGCAACGTGCTGGTCACCGGCTCGCCCGACGTGTCGGTCTACCGGCACGGCGACTGGCCGGACAACCAGCATCACCGCTGGTACGCCGCACCCGTGGCCGGGCTGAACTTCCACAACAACTGCATCGGTGTAACGTTCGACCTGACGAACGGTCGCCCCGACGCCATCGTCACGCCGAGCTCGCGCCTCCTGCGCGTCATCGAAGACCTCAAGCCCGGAAAGCGGCACCTGTGGGGCGCCCGCTTCGGCGAGGGCGACGCCGTGGTCCGCATCCGCGGCACCATTCGCTCCGCGACCGACGACCCGATCGACGTGGCCGTCAACGATCCGCCGATGTTCCTGGGACGCACGTTCGCGGAGCGGCTGATCAGAGGGGGCGTCCGGGTCGACGGGCAGGTCGCGACGATCGCGCCGGCCGAGCTGGACTTCGACGCGGCGAGGTGCGTGGCCTCCACCACGACGCCCATCGCCGGTCCGCTGGCGCGCTGCAACAAGGACAGCCTGAACATGGCGGCCGAGTGCCTCCTCCTGCGAGCCGGCGACGGCACGTGGACAGGCAGCGCCGCGGCCGCACGCGACATGCTCGCCAAAACGTTTGACGTTCCCGCCGACAGCATGACCATCCGCGACGGGTCCGGGCTCTCCCGCCGCAACCGCGTGACGCCGCGGACGATGACGGCGGTCCTCGCGGGAATGCTCTCCCGCCCGGAAGGCGAAGCGTTCCGCGAGAGCCTCGCGATCTCGGGCGTCGACGGCACGCTGAACGACCGGCTCGACGAGACGGGGCGCGGGCGCGTGCTGGGCAAGTCCGGGTACATCGCGGGCGTCTCGGCGCTGAGCGGGTACGTCCTGGACGCATCCGCCCGGCCGGGGGCGGCGTTCTCGATCCTCGTGCG
>CAZADC010000085.1:0-10762 GCA_964483755.1 uncultured Planctomycetaceae bacterium
CCGGGCGGGTATCCTTTCCCGCTGAAGACCGACGCCTTTGCACGGCGTACTGAATGATATGGGCTGCGACCAGCGACGGTGGCGGGACTCACCCGCCGCCCGCGTCGGCCGCCTGCATGGCGCGGAGCTCCGCCTGCCGCCGGCTGCGGTAGAGGATCGGACGCATGCCGCCGCACACGACGGCGACCAGTCCGCCGAGCAGCACGAGCGGGAACCACACGGCGTACGGCTGCCCGAGAATCAGCGCGAGCACGCCGACCCCCGCCGTCGCAACGCCCAGCAGGCAGAGGGCGAGCATGACCTTCATCATCGGCTCCCGGCCGCGCCCCAGCCCGGACAGCAGCCCGAGCACCCCGCAGAACAGACCGAACGCCCCGCCGCCGATGCCGCCGATCAGCCCGCCGGCGCGGCTGGACCACCACGCTCCTTCCGGACTCGTCAGGACGGCGGGATGCGACGCCTCGATGAGCTCCGGCGGGCCGAGGACGACCTCGCCCGCGCCGTCGAACACGACTGACAGCGCGATCCGCGTCGGGCGGGCGTCGCCGGAAAGCGTCATCGGAAGCGCGATCCGTCGCGGGGCCTCGTCGGTCAGGGGGCGCATCGGTCCGGAGTCGCCGGCCGTTCGCGAGAAGTAGGGCCCCCCGTCCGGCAGCCAGGTGTCCATCCGAAGGACGACCGGCTCGTCAATCCGCCGCCCCTGCGCACGCAGCCGCAGCGCGAAGCACGGCCGCGTGACGCCCGGTTGATCGACCGTCATGACGCGGACGACGTGCCTGCCCTCCCCCGCGCGGCGAACGTGAAGACGGCCGTGTTCGTCCACGTCCAGCTCCACCGCCGCGTCCGTCGGCTGCGACGAGACCGCCTCGGACCAGTCGAAGGTCCGCACGACGTCCTGCGCCCGCGCCCCCGCCGTCGTCGCCAGAACGGCCACCACAGCCGTCACGCACAATGTGCTAAGCCGAGTCATGGCTCTCCTCCTTCATGGAGTCCCGATGGGCCTTCAGTAGCGTCTTGAGCGTCTGCACGTCGATCCGCCCGCCCGCGTGCAGGGCGCGGACCGTGCGGTCGAACTCGTCGGTTACCGTCTGCTCGTCAAGGACTTCGATCTTCGCTATCAGCCGGTCCAGCCGCAGGCGTACCGTGGGATAGCTGATCCCGTACTCGCCCGCCACGGCCTTGAGCGACCCGGACGCCAGGACGAACCTCTTGATGAAGGCCTTGTCCTCGTCGCTCAGTCGATCCAGCCAAGGGTGTTCGTTGTCGGCCATGGGTTCGCCCTGCTGCAGACACCTGATTCAACGTAATTAGCTTAACCTTCCGTATTATACTTTACAAAGTTAAGTTTGACATGACTTTTCTTGATCTTTTCCGGGAGGGGGCGGCGAGAAACGCACTGAGGGTCGCAGGGCGAAGGGAGGAACTCGACCCGGCGCGAGGGTGTCCTCAGGCGCCGGGGACGAGGATGAGCGTGTCGTTCTGCCCGCCGAAGCCGAAGCTGTTGGACATGCAGACCTTCACGTCCGCCTTGCGAGGCTCGTTGGGAACGTAGTCCAGGTCGCAATCCGGGTCCGGCGTCGAGTAGTTGGTGGTGGGCGGCAGAATGCCGTCGCGCATCGCGAGGACGCAGGTGATCAGCTCAGTCGCTCCGGCCGCGGCGATCAGGTGCCCGAGCATGCTCTTGACGCTCGATACCGGCACGTCGGCGGCGCGGTCGCCGAAGACGCGGTGCAGCGCCTGCGTCTCGACCTGGTCGTTCTGCTTGGTGCCCGTCCCGTGGGCGGAGACGTAGTCGATCTGCTCGCCGGTGACGCCGGCGTCGGCGAGGGCGGCCTGCATCGCCTGGGCGGCGCCGGCGCCTTCGGGGTCCTGGTCGGTGATGCGGAAGGCGTCGGCGCTCGAGCCGTACCCCACGATCTCCGCGAGAATCGGGGCGCCGCGCTCGATCGCCTGCTCCCGGTCCTCGAGGACCAGGATGCTGGCCCCTTCGCCGAGCACGAACCCGTCCCGCGTCAAATCGAACGGGCGGGACGACGTGGCGGCATCGTCGTTGCGGGTCGACAGCGCGGTCAGCCGGTTGAACCCGGTCAGCCCGAACGGGTGGATCATGCTGTGCGCGCCGCCGGACACCACGGCCGACACGTCACCTCGGCGGATCTGCATCGTCGCTTCCCCCAGCGCCTGCGTGCTGGCGGCGCAGGCGGTCAGCACGTTGTAGGCCGGCCCGCAGATGCCGAACTCGGCCGCCAGGTGGGCGGTGACCATGTTGGCCTCCTGCTCGACCTCGCGGTAGAGGTTCATCCGGGCGAACGCCAGCTCCGCCCAGCGCTGCGTGTCGAGTTCGCGGTCGCCCCAGGCGTCGACGAGGACGCTGACGAAGTTTTCGAAGTCGAGGCTGCCCTCGCCGCTGCCGAGATAGACTCCCGTGCCGGCCGGCTCAAAGCCCTCCCATTCGCCCAGCCCGCTCTGCCGCCAGGCCTGCGCTGCGGCTGCGACCGCAAACTTGCAGTGCCGCCCCGCCTTCTCGTGGCGGGAGGCCTCGGCGACGTGGTCGGCGAGCTCGAAGTCCTTCACCTGGGCGGCGAAGGTTGTCGGGAAGGTGCTCGCATCGAACAGCTCGTTCGGCGTGATGCCCGACTCGCCCCGCAGCAGCGCAGCCCAAGTGCCCTCGACGTCGTGGCCGAGGGGGTTGATCGTGCCCATTCCCGTGATGACTACGCGGCGTGGGGTCATGCTTCGTACCGTTTCAGGACGGCGGCTGCGCTCTGCCCGCCCGTGGCGAAAGCGCCGGTAACCAGGTACTCGATGTTCGCGCTTTCGGGGTGGGAGAGGAATATCAGTGCGCCGTCTTCGGCGGGTGATTCGTGGTTGACGGTGGGTGGAACGGTCTGCTCGCGGAGGCACATGCAGGCGGCCGCCAGCTCCGCGCCCCCGGCGCCGGCGAACAGCGAGCCGATGGTCCCGGTGACCGCGGCCGCGGGAATGTCCCCGGCCCGGTCGCCGAGCGCCCTGGTCCACGCGGCGGTTTCGGCGGCGTCTTCGGCGGGTACGCCGGTCCCGTGAGCCAGCACGCAGTCTACGTCGTCGGCGGAGATGCCGGCGTCGGCGAGCGCCTTGCCGATTGCCAGGTCAAGCCCACCGGCGTTCGGGCGCTCGACGTCGATCCCCTGCGGGTCGCACGCCGCCCCGAAACCGACCAGTTCGGCGTAGATGGTCGCGCCGCGCTCACGGGCGCGCTGCAGGTCTTCGAGGATGATCAATCCGCCGCCTTCCCCCAAAGCCGTTCCGTCGTGGGCGGCGTCGAACGGGCGGACCGCAGCGGCCGGGTCGTCGTTGCCGGCCGCACTCAGGCGCTTGAGCAGCGTCTGGCGGAGCAGCCCCATGGGGTTGAGCTTGCTTTCGGCGCCGCCGGCGATGACCACGTCGGCGTCGCCGCGCTCGATGATCCTCGCCGACTCGCCCGTCGCCAGGTGCGCCGAGGCGGATTCGCAGGTGATGCAGTTGCTCGGCCCGCACGCCTGGTGAATAATGGTGACGTGGCAGGCGAGCATGTTGGGCAGGTACTTCAGCAGCCAGAGCGGTGTGAGGTTGTTCATGCCCTCGCGTCCCCACGCCCGGAGGCTGAACTTCCCGTCCTCGACGGCGGTGTTGACGGCCAGGCCGAGCTCATTGAGATCCGAGCAGATCAGCCCCGCGCCGATGTTGCACCCGAGGCGGTCCGGGGGGACGTCCTGGGTGGCGTCCTCGGCGGCCGCGGTAACGATGCCGGCGTCGGCGAACGCCAGGTCGGCGGCGGCGACGGCGATCTCGATATCGCGCGCCATCACCTTCACCGATTTGCGATAGCTCTTGGGGACGAACTTCTTCGCGGAGAAGTCGTCAAGCTGCCCGGCGATGCGCGAGGGGAACGTCGAGGCGTCGAACAGATCGATCTCCCTGACGGCGGACCGCTTGTCCAGCAGCGCCTGCCAGAGGGTGTCGGCGCCGATGCCGGCCGCGGTGACAACCCCCAGCCCGGTCACGACCACGCGGCGATCAGCCATTCGCGCCCCCCAGGAACGGCTGGACGAGGCGCTCGAACTGCCCCGTGAACACGAAATTCTCCTCCGGGAAGCTTACGCCGGCGAGGTTCCTGTCGACGTGCGAGAACATCAGTTCGACCCTTGCGATGACCTCGCCGTTTCTGCGGATTGTGCCGGCGACGCTGGCGGCCTCTTCGGTGACGTTCTGGATTTCGGCCTCGAAGGTGACCTGATCGCCCGGGACGACGACGTCGTCGAACTCGGCCTTGGATATCTTGGCGAGGACGACCTTCTCCTCGAAGTTTCTCGCCTGTCCGACGAGGATGCCCCCGGTCTGCGCCATGCCCTCGATCATCAGCGAGGCCGGGTGCATCGGAAAGGCCTCCCAGTGATCGTGCACGTGCTCCTCGGCGAGCGAGACGTTCTTGACGGCTACGGCTCGTCTGCCGGGCTCGAATTCGATGAAGCGGTCGATCCAGATCCAACGCATGGGAACACTCGATGCCGCGACAGGTCGCCCCCCGACGGTCAGGTGATCGAAGCCCGGACCGTCTGTGTCCGGAGGTTCAGGCGGCGACCTTCGACTTGACGTAATTGACGATCGTCTGGACCTTGAACAGCTCCGACATCTTGTTGACGTCGGGGTCCTGCTCGAACTCGCTGAAATCGGCGTGCGGCATCCGTTCCTTGAGCTGGGCGAGCCCGGCGTCGGTGAGCTTGCCGTCCTGGACGAACTCCGGGTTGTTGAGGATATTTTCCGGGAACAGCTCGCCGCGCGGAATCTTGATGTCGAAGGCCTTCTCGAGCCGGAAGACGATGTCCAGGAAGTCAATGGACTCGGCGCCGAGGTCTCCCGTCAGCGTGGCCTCGGGGGTCACCTCGTCGGCGTCGACGCCCAGCGCGTCTTCCAGGACTTCCTGCACCTTTTCGAAGACTTCCTCGTCGCTCATCGGCATCGCGTTGTTTCTCCTCTAGAGCTGATTCGTCGCCGTGCATCGCCGCCCGCGTCCCTGTCGGGCGGACAGTACCTATAAGGACTCCGTGGGGTAAAGTCAATGAACATTGACCGCCCCGCGCGTCACGCGCCGTTCGCGGCGGCCGCCATCGCCTCCGGTCCGCCGATCAGCTCGAACGTCCGACGCACCTGGGCGAGCACCTGCTCATCCAGTTCGGCCGCCGAGGGACGATTCTCGGCAAGATTGAAGCACCGCAGCTCCAGGCGGGCCCGCACGGCGTGACGGTCCGCCACGCTGACGGCGCCCTTGAACTTCGCCTCGTCCTCGCCGATGCTCATCGCGTCCACCTCGCAGCGAAGCGTCTCGCCCGGGCGGATGAAGCTCGCGTAGCGGACGTTCTTGGCAGCCCGCAGGACCACGATGCTCCGCGAGAAGTTCTGCCTGACCCGCGTCAACCAGGCCGCCGACTGCGTCAGCGCCTCGAGCATGAGCACGCCGGGCAGCACCGGGTAGGTCGGAAAGTGATCCGCCAGATACTCCTCGGCCAGCGACAGCGCCTTGCGGGTGACGATCCGCTTTCCCGGCTCGATCTCCTCAATTCTGTCGACCAGGTGAAACTTCATCTCACTCCCTCATGCCGGGGCGGCGGTCCGCCCACCGAGAATCTGCGGCCTTTTATTCGGTCGGCGGGCCCGATGCAAGGGGATTTTTCTGGCCTGGCAGTGCGGGACGGGTCATAGTGGCCGCCCCGTCGGACAGGGCGACCGCGGGAGACGAGATTCCCAGGACGTCGCGGCGAAACTGCAGGTTCCAGCCCCGAGGTGAAGCGTGCCGGAAATCACCCGAATCACAACCGTTCACGTATTCGAAACCAAGCAGCAGATGGGCGCCGCCGTCGCCGACGCGGGGGCGCAGATTGTCGCCGACGCCATAGCCGAGCGGGGAAAGGCGAACATCATCCTCGCGACCGGCGCGTCGCAATTCGAGTTCCTCGATGCGTTCGTCCGGCGCGACGTGGACTTCCGCAAGGTGACGATGTTCCACCTCGACGAATATGTCGGGCTGTCGGCCGATCATCCCGCGAGCTTCGTCGGCTACCTCAGGCAGCGGTTCGCCTCCCGCGTTCCGCTCGGCGAGGCGCACTGGCTGGCGGGCGACGCCGACGACCCCGCCGCCGTCTGCCGCGAGGTCGGGCGCGCCATCCGCAACGTGCAGATCGACGCGGCCTTCGTGGGCATCGGGGAGAACGGTCACCTGGCGTTCAACGATCCCCCGGCCGACTTCAACACGACCGAGCCGTACATCATCGTCGACCTCGACGAGGCGTGCCGCAACCAGCAGGTCGGCGAAGGCTGGTTCGAGACGTTCGACGACGTACCCGCGCAGGCGATCTCGATGTCCATCCAGGAGATCCTTCGGGCGCGAACGGTCTTCTGCACCTGCCCGGATCAGCGCAAGGCCGACGCCGTCAAGAATACGCTGGAAGGGCTGATCAGCCCGGACGTCCCGGCCTCGGTCCTGCGGACCCACCGCGACGGCCGCTTCTTCCTTGACCGCCCGTCGGCGTCACGCCTCCGCGGCGTGTAGCGCGTGCCGGCGGAAACGTGGCGGCAGGGCGCGCAGAATGCCCCCGCAGTGTCCGAACAGGAGCAGAGGGCATGAACGGACCCGGTCATCACAGGATGGTTAAGCTCGCGATGGGCTGCTCGCCTGAACGCAGCGCCGATCTGTGGACGCGCCTCCGGCCGCACGTCCTGGAGACTTGCATGCTGCCGGACGCGCACGCCATCGAGTTGTTCGAGGGAGCCGACGGACCGTGGCGGCGGTACTTTCCCCCCGGCCGACCGATCAACAACTTCATCGTCCCGGGGCGCGAGCTGAGGCGCCTGCTTCCCAATATAGGTTTCTACACCGAGCGCGTCGTCGAGGAGCTTCGCGACGGCCGGGTCGGCGAAGCGGGGCGTTTCGCGGGCGTGTTCTCGCACTACCTTGCCGATTTCGCCCAGCCGGCCCACTACTACGAGCTGGACGTTCCGCATCTGCTGCCCGCACCGCCCGAGCTGGCCAACTGCAATCTGCACCGCATGATCGAGGACGTGGAGGCCGGCGTGGAACACGTCGATCACCGCCCGGCCGTGCTGGGAGCCTCCCTGGAGGAATTCGTCTTCCGCTTCGAGTCGCGCCTGGCGGAACTTCACTCGGCGGCGCTTGCGGCCATCGTCCCCATGGTCCGGGCCCTCTACCGTCACCGCCCGGACCGGGCGGCGAACACCTTCGACGGGGTCATGGGGACAGCAGCGAAGGTCTTTGCGGACTTCGTTCACAGCGCGTGCAGCCTGGCGACGGGCGACGCCTCCCATGGAGAGCTCGATGCGCTGCAGGAGTGCGACTTGAGGCCGATTCCTTCATGGAAATACGACGTGGAGTACAACCACGGCCATCGGCCGTTCGTCGACGCCATCACACTCGACGGCGAAACGACGGCGCGCCCCCTGCGCCTCAGGACGGGCGACGGCGGGCAGACGCGGGAAATGCCGGGCCTCTGCGTGATCCCGCACGCGCTGCCGGTGGGAGGCGCGACGCCGCCAGCCACGCTGGAGTACCGGCTTCCGGACAACGTCTATGAACGGTTCGAAGCGGTGGTCGGACTCCTGGGCGACGTCGAGAAGCAGGCGGCCTGCCGATTCGAGGTGGTCGCTGACGATCGGACGGTGGCCCAGACGCCCTTCCTGAAGCCGACGGACACCGCCCGGAACCTGAGCGTGGACGTCCGCAACGTCCGCCATCTCCGCCTCGTGGCCCGCAGTGACGGCAGCACGGACAAGCTGGCGTATGCCGTATGGGGCAAGCCGACCTTGCTGAAGACCTAGCCGAGATCGGGTATGGCATGGGAGACTCGCAACGGCTCGGCGTTGCGCGTGTCGGCGGGGCCTTTACCGCAGCAGACCGCGGGTGAGCCCGCGATCGACCGCGTCGAGCTGGCGCCGGACCAGCGCCAGGTTGTGGCGGGCCTTCTCGTAGTCCGGGGCGATCTCCAGGCAGCGGCGGAAGGCGTCGCGGGCGCGGACCAGGTCCGCCCGCCCGGCCGTCTGTCCACGGAGGTGAGGCGAGCCCAGGTGCGCGTTGCCGCGCTGCACCAGCACGAACCCGAGCATGTGCCACGCCTCGTGGTAGTCCGGGTCGGCGGCGACGGCGGCCTCGAGGACCTCGATCGACGGCGACATCATCCCCAGACACAGCAGCGTCGTCCCGCCCATGTGCAGGGCCGACGCGGGGACCGGGTCGTTCGCGGCGACGCGCCGCAAGTACTCCTTCACGTCGAACGTCCGCTGCGTGATGTCGAACCGCGTCGCGACATCGGCGTTCGGACCCGCCGCCCGGACGAACAGCACGTGGCGCGCGTCCAGCGCGACCAGCGACCAGCCCGGCTCGACCATCAGCCATCGGACCACCTGCGCCGAGGCGCCATCCACCCGCAGCACCACGCGCTGGACGCCGTATCGCTTCGCCGCCGAGGCGAACGCCTGCGGGCGACGCGTCGCGGTGAGCACCTCGCTCATCACGGCCGGCGGGTAGGCCCACGTATTGGTGAGGATCGGCACTCCCGGCCGATCGGGCGTCAGCCCGTACACGCTGGAGGAGCTGTTGTACCCCGTCCACAGCCGTCCGGCCGCGTTGTGCTCGCTCATCCATCGCGTCACGTGCGCCGGGAGCATGCTGCGCGAAAACCCCCACCCGAACCGCCACGGCGTCCGCTCGGCGAAGTAGAACCGCTGGGTGAGCACCAGCGCGATGAAGACCCCGGCCGCCGTCACCACACCGGCGCCGGCGGCGATCCACAGGGCATTCCGCAAGCGCCCGTGCAGGCGGGACCAGAGCGGTCGGACCGCCACGGCGAGGGCCGCCAGTGATACGGGCGCCAGGACCATCGCCCCGGGTGCGATGTTCCGCCGCATCGAAAGCGCCACGGAGGCCATGCCGAACAGGATGAACACGAGGTCCCATCGACGCTTCCAGGCCGCCGCGACAAGCCCCGCCGCCCCGAAGCCCAGCACGACCGCGAAGGCGTACGTTGCCTTGGTGTGCAGGAACCCGCCGGGCGAGAACGGCCGATGAAACTCGCCGATCAGCGACCACGGGTGCCCGCTGCCGCCCGGCGCGGCGGCGACGTCGTTGGCCCGCAGGAACATCAGCGTCTGAATCGGCAGCGCCGCCAGACGCCAGGTCCACGGGTTGGCGAAGCAGACGGCGACCTGACCCGCCAGGGCGATCCCGAGCAGCGCGGCGTCGCGCCGCACGCCGGACCCGCCGGCCGGCCCGCCGGTCCGGTCCGCCCGGACGTGACGCACCGCCCGCGTCCAGGCGATGCGCAGCAACCGATCCGCCAGCACAGCCGTCGTCAGGGCGAGCCCGAGCAGGAAGTAGCTGTGGAGATTCACCAGCAGCATCTGGAGGATGACCAGCCAGGCGACGTCGCGGCGGCGAAAGCGGGCACGCACGAGCACGAACAGCTCGCCCGCCAGCAGCAGATACGCGAAGACCTCCGGGCGCAGGTTGAAGCGGGCGTATCCCGTCATCGCGAACAGCCCGACCGCGAGAGCGGCGAGCACCCACGGCGCCCCCAGGCGTCGGGCGGCCGCCAGAATCAGCGCGACGATGCCCGCGATCAGGCCCGCCTGGAGCACGCACAACCCGCCCGCCCCGGCGAGGGCGTACACCCCGGCCATGACGATCTGACTCAGCCAGTTGGCGTTGGGGAATCGGTACCACCCGTCGGCGTCCCACCACCCGCCGGGCGCGGTTTCGGGACGCTGCCCCGACTGCTGGATCCGCCGAACCGTGTAGAGGGCGTCGGCGTCGTCCACCAGGTCGCCGGTTTCCAGGAAATGCTGCCCATAGGCCAGGTGGTAGCCCAGGTCGGGACTGGCGAGCGGGCGGACGGCCAGCAGGACCGCCAGCGCGCCGGCGGCTGCGACGGCAAGAAGCTCGACGATCCGTGCCGGTCGGGCGCGGCGCAGCGGCGACGAGCCGGCGGCCGGCGCGTCCGCGCCGGGATCAGCCTTGTCGGGCGGGGGATCGCTCATGGCCGGCCGATTCTACGCAGCCCCTCGACGGATAGGAAGCGGTCGTGAACGGTCTTTTACGACGGCAGCTCGTCCTCACCGTCCGCATCGCGGTCGGGGTCGGTCTCGCGCTGGTCGATCCGCTCGTCGGGCGCGAGCCGGAACCGCCTGCCCGCCTCGGACCAGGCGTCGACGTACGGAGTGGACTTCGCCCGGCGCAGGCGGCGCAGGCGGTCGACGGCGTAGTGGACCGCCAGCAGGACCATCGCCAGCAGCGTCAGCAGGAGCAGCGCCAGGCACGTCCACGCCATGGTGAGAAGGTACCGGCGCGTCGGGCCCTGCGTCTCGTCCGCCCCGCCGAGCGTGACGACCAGCAGCACGGCCAGCACGCCGGCCATCAACGCCAGGGCGACGGTCAGCACGATGAACCGCACCATGCGTGTTCGGTCCGGGATCATTTCCAGGGGGCGTCCGCCCGCGGATCGTGGTCGACGTGCTCGGCGAACTCCTTGAGCAGTTCCGTCGCGCGGTCGTCCAGCTCCTTCGGCACGACCACCTTCACGACGATGTACTGGTCGCCCCGGCCATCGCCGCCCGACGGAGGACACCTGGATGCGCCCCGCCCGCCTGCTGCTGCTCGCCCTGTGCCTCGCCCTGCCCAGCTGCGCCACGGTGGAGGGCGCCGGCCGCGACATCTCGAAGGCCGGGGAACTGGTCTCGG
>CAZADC010000086.1:0-10761 GCA_964483755.1 uncultured Planctomycetaceae bacterium
GGCAATCCAAACCCCTCGCCGCGTGAAAACTACCTACTCAAACGGGATGCACCCGTCCGCCGCTCGCCGGTCAAAAAGCGCGCGGAGCCGGGCGACAGATTGGGTATAGTGAACGACGCGCCGGCCTCACGGACGGGGTCGGCGCGCGGGCTTGCGATTCTCCGGGACGGACCTTACATGCATAGAGATGCATTCATTGCCACGCTGGCGCTCATGGGGATCCTCGGCGGCTGCGCGGTGCCCTACACGCCGCCGACGCCGCATCCGCCGCGCCACGAGGTCGACCCCTCGACCGGACGCGGGTACTACATCTACGTGCCGAGCACGTACCAGAACGACCGGGCCGCCCCGCTGGTCGTCAGCTGCCACGGGACGCCGCCGTACGACGTCGCCCGCCACCACATCGAAGAGCTCAAGCATTATGGCGAGGTGAACGGGTGCATCATCGTCGCGCCCGAACTCATCGCCACCGACGGACTGCTCGGCGACGGACCCGTGGTCGGCATGCTGGCCGACGAGAAATACATCCTCTCGATCATCAGCCTGCTCGGCTACCGCTACAACATCGATCGCGCGAACATCATGATCACCGGATTCTCCGGTGGCGGCTTTCCCACCTACTGGGTCGGGCTTCGCAATCCGGACGTGTTCTCGGCCGTCGTGGCGCGGAGCTGCAACTTCAACCGCGGCAACCTCGACGGATGGTACCCCGACTCGGCCAAGCAGAGCAGCATTTTTGTCTACTACGGACAGAACGACCCCGGCACGATCCGCAGCCAGTCGGCCGGCGCCATCAGCTACCTCCGTGCGAAGGGCTTCACGGTGGAAACGAAGATCCTCCCCGGCGTCGGACACGAGCGCCACCCGGAAGTGGCGATGCGGTTCTTCCTCGACAACCTCCGCCCGCCGAAGCCGACGTACTAGCCGAAATCCGAAACCCGAAGCTCGAAATTCGACGCCCGAAGGACGAGGCCGCGCCTTCGCCGCCATGCTTCCGTACGCTATGTGCGGAAGCGCGTTCATTCCGGGCGCCGGACGAAATCCGGAGCACGAAGCGAGAAGAGCAAAGCCCCGCGGTCCGGCTCACTCTTTCCGCGAGCCGATCCTGTTCTCCGTCCCGCGGGCGAGGCGGACGATGTTGGTCCGGTGGCGCCAGACGATCAGCACGACCATCGCCGCCGCGAAAATCAGCAGCGGCCAGAGGCGCTCGATCGGCCGCCATCCCATCAGCCATCCGATCGCCACAAAGAGCGGGACGAACGCCGCCGCGGCCGTCACGCTGCCCAGCGAGACGTACCGGCTGACGAGCGTCACGACGATCCACAGCACCAGGGCGATCAGCCCGACGAACGTGAAGTACGGGTACATCCCCAGCACCACGCCGAGCGAGCTGGCGACGCCCTTGCCCCCCCGGAAGCGCAGGTAGAAACTGAACACGTGTCCGGCGATCACGCCGAAGCCGACGCCCAGCCACGCCGCCTGATGGGGCGGCGACGGAAAGCCGCGCAGCGTGCGCAGATACACGCCCGCCGCCATCACCGGCACGAAGCCCTTCAGCACGTCGAGCACGAAGCAGAGATACCCCCACTTCCGCCCCAGCGCCCGCGCCACGTTCGTCGCGCCGACGTTCCCGCTGCCCACCTCACGCAGGTTCACGCCGTGTGCGCGCGCGAGGATCACGCCGAACGGCGTCGAGCCGATCAGGTATCCCGCCAGCGGAAAGCACACGAACAGGATCAGCCAATGGTCCATGTCAGCTCCGGTTGCGGCCGATGCGCCCGGAGGCGCGAACTGTCGCCCGTCGGTTCCTACCCGCCGGCGGACGCGGCGTCAACCGTCGGGCGCTACAGGCGTCCGATGGAACGGTACGCTTCCAGCAGCTCGTCCACGTGCCTCGCGATGCCCAGGCGCGGCGCGATCTCGCTGCACGCAGCCGTCATTTGCTCGCGCCGGTCCGGGTCGGCGAGGCGCGCGATGCCCTCGGCCACCGTCCGGCGCTCGCGGGGCGACGGCACGACCACGCCCGCGCCGTCGGCGAGCACCTCGGCCGCACCGTTGAACGCGGTGGTCAGAGAGGGCACACCCCACCGCACGGCTTCCAGGATCACGCGGCTGCACGGGTCGTACCAGCTCAGCAGCGCGACCGCGTCGGCCGCGGCGTACCAGGCGAACACGTCCTCGGTCGGCGGGACGAAGTGCACGTGCGAGCCGACGTCCCGCAGTCCGGCGTGCCGCTGATAGCCTTCGGTCACGTCGCCGCCGACGACCACCAGGCGGGCGTCCCCCCCGCCGCGTCGCCCGTGGTGCCAGCGGGCGAAGCCCTCGACCAGCTCGGCGGCGCCCTTCAACGCCAGGTTCTTCGCGACCGACAGGAGCACGAAATCGTCCCGCTTGACGCCCAGACGGAACCGCCGTTCCTGCCGCCAGTCCGCGCGCTGCTCGTCCTCGACGTCCGGCACGTCCACGGCGTTGAAGACCACGCGGACGTTCTCCGTCCTCCCGTAGAACTCACCCAGCTCGCGCGCGACCATCTCGCTGACGGGCAGGCAGAGGACCTTCGGGTCGGCGAGCACTTCTCGCTCCAGCGCAGCGCGCGCCCGCCGCGATCGGTTGAGCGGCTCGAGCGCCATCGCGGCCGCGGCGCCGAGCAGTGTCCGGCGTCGCCGTCCCGCGAGGCGCTGGGCCGGGACCGTCCCGCTGCGAAGCTGGTAGACGTCCGCGCCGGGCACGGGGAGCATCGCGTGGACGACGTCGTACGCGCCGCCGGCCGTCAGGTCGCGCACCGAGCGGGCGAAGCTCCGCACCCGCACCGCACGCCCGAGCCCGTGCCGGCCGAGCACTTCGACATCCATGCCTTCGCCGGGCGCCCGGCCTCGCTCGCAGAGGATCGTCACCTCGTGTCCGCGCCGGGCAAGCTCGCAGGCGATCTGGGCGGTGGAGGTCTCCCGCCCGCCGCGTCCGGCGTCCATTCGCTCGATGACGAGCGCGATCTTCACGTGCGACTCCTTCCAACGTCCGCCCGGCAGGCCTCGCGCCGTCTCATGCGCGACACCTTCCGGTCAATCGCCCGGTCCAGACGCTCACGGACCGGCGCCGGCGTATCCGAAGCGCAGGCCGACAGAAACTCACCCCAGCAGCGCATCACCCACGCATCGGGCATCGAGTACTTGATCTGGGCGAGGTCCTTCACCCGCCACCGCCTCCGCCGCCATCGCGGGGCGAACACGCGGGCAAGGTCGATCAGGTACAGGTCCAACCGGTCGCCCCCCTCGCGGAGGAACACGTGCGACGCGTAGAGGTCCCGGTGGCAGAGGCCGGCGCCATGGAGGCGCGAAACCGTCTCCGCCAGCCCGGCCGTCAGCTCGGCGAGCCGCCGGTCGTCCGCCCCCGCGACGAACGCCTCCCCGCAGCGTTCCAGCGCCTCGCCCGGCACGGCCGAGACGATCAGGAAGCTCCGTCCGCCCGGCCGTTCCTGTCCCCAGCAGATCGGCGCCATCGTCGCGACGCCGGCGGCCGCCACGGCGCGGATGTTCTCGCACTCGACGCGCGCCGGCGTGCCGCCGGTCCCGTGCGTCCACCATCGCCGCAGACGCTGCCGGACCGTCTCCCGCCCGTAGCGCTTCAGGTACGCCTCTTGCGTTCGTCCTTCCGAATCCGTCAGCGTCAGGCGCGTGCGCCGCCGCGTTCCGAGCCCCGGCTTGTCCAGGTCGCTGCCGCCCCGGTAGCTCAGCGCGCCGGCGACGGTGTCCAGCCCGGCGGCCGACAGGGACGCCGCGAACCGCTCGTCGATCACGTGCACCTCGCTCACGACGCCGCCCCCTGCCGGGTCCGCGAAGCCTCGTCGAGCACGGCGTCGGCGGCGTCGAGGACCATCTCCACGGTAATCGCTTTCATGCAGCGGTGCTCGTCCGCCCCGTCCAGCGAGCAGACCTTTCGCTGGCACGGCCCGCAGGGCACGTCCACGCGGACGATCCGCTCCAGCGGGTAGTCGATGCGGGCCCACACCGGATCGGTGCTCCCGAACAGCGTGACCAGACCGATGCCCAGCGCGGCCGCGAAGTGCCGGGCGCCGGTGTCGTTGGTGACCAGCAGATCGCATCGGCGCACCAGCGCCTTGAGCAGCCCGAGCGTGTTGTCGCGCCGGGCGAAGCTCAGCGCGGCCGGGCGGGTCATGGCGTTCTCGACGGCGGCGGCGATGTCGCGCTCCGCCGGCGCGGCGTTGATGACGATCTGCGCGCCTTGCCGCTCGATCAGCCGGTCGGCGAGTGCGGCGTAGCGCTCGGGCGCCCAGAGCTTGCTCGGCCCGAACGACGCGCCAGGGTTGAGCATGACCAGCGGCCCGCGGTCATCCACGCCCGCCTCGGCGAGCAGCGCGTCCGCCTCGTCGGCGAATCGTGGCTGGACGGCCAGCTCCATGCGCCAATTCAGCTCGGACGCTCCCAGCGACGCCGCGAGGGCGTTGTAGTAGTCGATCGTCGGCACGGGCCGGAATCGCCCGTCGGCGTCGGTGGGCGGGTCGAGCCGATCGGTGAGCAGACGCCCGCGTCCGTCGCGGTCGTACCCGGCGATCCGCCGCGCCCCCGCCATCCTCGCCAGCAGTGCGGCCCGGAAGCTGTTGGGCAGGAGCACCGCCAGGTCGGCCCGCCGGCGGCGAAGTCGGCGCCGCATCCGCAGCCAGTTGACCAGCCGCGGGCGCCTGCGGGAGACGTCCTCGACCGCTTCGTCGAACCAGCCGAGCCCGGCGAGCGTGTCCAGGGCGATCGCCCTGCCGACGGCGATCATCTCGGCCGAGCCGTGCCGCGCGCGGAGCGCACGGATCGCCGGCGTGGCCATCACCACGTCACCGACCCAGTTGGGCAGGAAAATCGCGACCCGTCGCGGTTCGGGCATGCGGGCATTGTAACGCGGCGCATCCGGGCGTGCACCGGCGACGTTGACGTCGGCGGGAGGGCGAGTCTACCATGCGCCCGAAATCCCTGAATTCATGCGAGGAGCCGGAGCATGTCCGATCAGCCGCTGGGAGACACTGTTGAGACGCTGTATCGCCGTTTCGTGTCGGAGTGCGAGCCCGAGCTGGGGTACACCCGAAAGGCGGATGACGAGTCGCTGCCCGACTGGCAGGCCCGCCTTCGCGCCCGGCTGCTCGAGCTGCTGGGCATCGCCGGCGAGCCGGACGACCCGCCGCCGGTCCGCCTCGTGGAACACGAACCGCAGGAAGGGTACGTCCGGCATCGCGGGTACATGGTCGCCCGCGACAACCTGGCCGTACCGTTCTACCTGCTCGAGCCCGATCCGAAGCCGGACCGGCCGATGGGCGTGTGCGTCGCGGCGGCCGGGCACGGGCCCGGCAAGACGCTCCCGGTCGGCATCGCCGGAAACGACCACGAGCGCGAGCTGATCGAGGGGGGCGAGCGGGACTACGCCGTCCAGGCGGCGCGGCGGGGGTACCTGGCGGTCTCGCCCGATTTCCGCGGCTTCGGCGAGCTGATGCTGCCGGAGGACGTCGGCAAGCAGAGCGGTTCGAGCTGCACGCAGCTGGCGCTGCGGGCGATCCAGCTCGGGCGAACGCTGCTCGGGCAGCGCGTGTCGGACACCATGCAACTGCTCGACTGGCTGCTGGCGCGCGACGACGCCGACCCGGACCGCGTGGTCATGACCGGCAACAGCGGCGGCGGCACGATGACCGTCTTCGCGTCCGCCGTCGACACGCGGATCACGGCGGCTGCCCCGAGCTGCTACTTCTGCACCTTCGCCGCGAGCATCATGGACCTGTTCCACTGCCCGTGTAATTTCGTGCCCGCTCTGCAGACCATCGCAGAGATGTCCGATCTGGCCGGACTGTTCGCACCCAAACCGATGCTGATCATCGCCGGCACGAAGGACCCGATCTTCCCCATCGAGGGCGTGCGGGAGGCGTACGTCGAACTGCGGACGATCTACTCCGACGCCGACGCGGCGGACAACCTGGAGCTCTTCGAGGGAGCGGGCGGACACCGGTACTACGCCCATCGCGTGTGGGATTTCTTCGACGAAAGGCTCGGCGGGAATTAGAATGCAGAGTTGCTCGACGCCCGCCCGCCGGGCGGGGGACGTGACTCGGCTCACACCGTCGGGCGGGCGGCCCGAATCGCGGCACATTTGGGAAACGGGGTGAACCATGACGCACATGGATGCACAGTCACGACCGCCTGCGGCACCTCCTCGGCCGCCGGTTCAGGACGCCTCCCTGCCGCCGCGCAACCCGGTCCGCACCGTTCCGGGCTGGGCGCGCGTGATCGGGGTCTTGTCGATCGTCGGCGGGGTCCTCGGCGCGTGGTTCGGCCTGGTGAACATGGCGCGCGCACACGACGTCCTGGCGTGGCACTCGTCGCCGTGGGATCTGCATTGGATGGGCGGGTCGCTCGCGATCGTCGCCGGAATCCTGCAGATCGCCGCCTCGGTCGTGCTGGTCATAGCGGGCGTCTGGCTGGTTCGCCGTCGGAGGGTGGGTATCTCGCTTCACTACGCGGGCGCGACCGGACGCCTTGTCGCCTTCGTCGCTCACGTCGTTCTGACCGCGGGGCTGGCGCATCTGGGCAAGGCCGGACCGTACTGGGTCACGTCCACGGTCGTCGGCGCCCTGTTCGGCGCCGTGTATCCCGCCTTCGTGCTGGTGTGGCTGACGCAGCGATCGGTGCGCAAGGCCACGGCCGGTTGGTCCTGACTACTATCGGGGGACACCATCCAGGAGACTGGCTCCTGTCGGCTGCGGAAGCATTCTGATCTGCACTGCCTGCAGAGAGAACGGAGGCCCGCATGGTGTCCCCCGACGTCGTGTCCCTCGACCTCAGAACGAGCGTCTGCCCGCCGGGCCTGCGTCAGATTTCCGCGGCGCGCTGGGCGACGTCCACGTACTGCATCCGCAGCTCGTAGAGCACCTGGTCGAGGAGTGTCTTCTCCTCGTCATCGAGGTTCCCCTGCGTCTTGGTCTCGATCACTGCGAGCGTGTCGATGTAGTGCTTGGCGAGATCGAGGTCCACGTAGGCCCGTCCGGTGCGGCGATCCTGCATGCCGCCCATGGACATCATCGCCTGCGTAGCGAGGAAGCTCACCAGCGTGTTGAAGCTGGCCGGCGGAATCTCTCGCTCGCGCCCCTGCTGGCCCGCCTGCCCGGCGCCCGTCTGGGCGCCCGACGCCGCCGCCTGGGCGCCGCGGGCCTCCTGGGTCTTCTTCTCGACCTCCTCGGCGAGGCGCTGCTTCTCGGCCTGCGCCTGGGACTTCCAGTCCTGGTCGATGATGATCTTCGACTTGTCCTGCTCGCCCGCGTTCTCGTTCTCGGCCATGGTCGGTCAATCCTCGATGACGTCGCGTGAGTTTCCCGTGCTTCGCCCATCACCGTACGCGAAACGGGCCGGGAATCCAACCCCGTCCCCCGACGGCAGCCGGCGTATCACATGCTCCGCTCCGTGCCGCGCGGAGAGGCCCGCAGCGGCTGTGACGACTACGGCTTGTACTCCTTCTTGAACACGCCTTCGGTGACGAGCTCGCCCTGGATCCAGTATCGCGTCCGCTCGAGCTTGCCGTCCTTGTCGAACTGCTTCTCGACGCCGTGCATCGCGTTGTCCTTGAAGGGAATCTCCCGCTTGAGCTTGCCGTTCTCGTGGAACTCGCGGACCGTCCCGTGAACCTTCCCGTCCTTGTAGGGCACGACGCGGCGGCGCTTGCCGCTGGACGCCCAGAAGTCGATCATCTCGCCCTGCCGCTCGCCCTTGCGGAAGGTCGTCCGCCGGATCACCTTCTCGTTCTCGGCGCAGGTGACCGAGTCGCCGTGCGGCTCGCCCTTGACGTAGCGCGTCACGCTGCGGACCTTGCCGGACGGGTAGTAGGTCTTCTTCTCGCCGTGGACCTCGCCGCCCTTCCATGGAATCTCCGCCTCGAGGTATTCGCCGACCTCCGGCGCCCGCGCGTAGACCTTCTCGACGCCCTGACGGACGCCGTCCTTCCACTGCACCTGGCGCCAGCCGGGGTCGAGGTGGATGACCTCCAGCCCGTCCTTTTTCCCTTCGGCGTTGATCCACGCGCCGGACTGCACCTCGTCGAAATGTCCGCGCCCGTAGTTCTGGTCGAAGACCTTGGCGATGACAAAGCGCAGGCGGCGCCCGTCGCCCTCGGGCTTGCTCTCGATGAGCCGCCTGTAAACGTGTCCGCCGTCCTTCTGCGCGACCTTCAGGTCGTCGTAGACCTGCTCCCGCACGCCGGCGGTCTTCTCGCCGCCGGATTCTGCGTCGCCCGACAGGTCGAATGACGGCTGGGATTCGGCCGGCTTGTCGGCATCGTCCTTCTCCGCCCGGATCGCCGACGCCGCCAGCGTCAGCACCCCGGCCGTCAGGAGCACGGCGATGTGTCGGATCCTGCGTGTCATGATCTTCCGCTCCGTTGGACCGCCGTCGGCGGCTACGGTTTGTACTTGTCCTTGAAGACCCCCTCGGTCACCAGCTCGCCCTCGATCCAGTAGCGGGTGCGCTCGAGCTTGCCGTCGGCGTCGTAATGCTTCTCCTCGCCGTGGAGGACGTTGTCCCTGAAGAGCATCTCCCGCTTCGTCTTGCCGTTCTCGTGGAACTCGCGGACCAGCCCGTGGACCTTGCCCTTACGGTACGGCACGATCCGGCGCGGACGGTCGGTTCCCGCGAAGGAGTCGACCGTCTCCCCGTGGCGCTCGCCGCCCTTGAAACGAACGCGCCGGACAACCTTCCCGTCGGGCATGTACGTGACGGATTCGCCGACCGGGTCGCCCTTGACGTATCGCGTCACCGAGCGGACCTTGCCGTCCGGATAGAAGGACTTCTTCTCGCCGTGGATTCTGCCCTCCACCCACGGCACGACGGTCTTCAGGACCCGCTTGTGGTCCGGGGTCCAGTGGTAGATTCTCTCCTCACCGTGGCGCGCGTCCTGCTTCCACGGAATGGTGTGTTTCGCGCCGTGCGCCCAGGGGCTGCGCCGGATGTGCTCGACGCCGTCCTTCCGGCCCTTCGGGTCGAGGGGCACGCCCGAACGCGCCCACAGGAAGTCCCGGTTATGGCTGTCGTCGTGAACCGGCTGAAGAACGAACCGGACGCTGTAGTCGTCCGGGCGGTCCTCCATCAGCGTCTCGTAGAAGCGGGCGTCGACCTTGTCTGGATCGTCGGGCTTGACCACCACCGAACGCGGGCCGGCTTCGCCCTCGCCGGCGGGCTTGTCCCCGGCCGCCAGATCGAAGGAGGCGGGCGCGGACTTCGGCTGCTCGTCCTCGGCGGCCGTCGCCGCGGCGTTCAAGCCGCCGATCAGTCCGACGGCCATGAGCAGCGACATCAGAATCACGTAAGGGCTCTGCGGGCGCATATCCTGCCTCCACCGCTTGTTACGAATGCCGTCGGCATCTCGTTCGCTGCGAGAGCACCTACTTCCCGGCCTGTCCGTAGACGATCCGGATGCCGTGGGCGGGCACGAACAGCGGGCCGTAGACGTCCGTCCCCGCCGGCAGGTCCGGAAGCTGGCGGACCGTACCGTGATCGAGGGCGTCGATCAGCACATTGGGACCGGAGTTGGACCCGGTGCGAGTGCCCATCTTGGCCGGGCGCCAGTCGCTGCCGGCCGGGACGGGACTCAGGTTCAGCTCGCGCATCGCGTCATCCTCGGTCAGCGTGTTCTTCCCGCCGAACAGCCCGGCCGGGTCGAGCATGTAGAACTGCTCCCGGACCGGTTCGTCCCGCTCATTGAGCAGGATAAACGCGACGCGGTATCCCTTGCCGCCTTCCAGCGGACGTCGGAAGATCGCCACGTACACGCCGGCCGTCGGATCCTCCGCGGCGGTCTCGAAGGGGTTCTCGCTGTCAAACGCCTCGCCGTAACGCGCGAGACCCTCCGCCCGCCAGTACGGGATGAACTCGGTCTTCCCGTCGCCGGCGAGACACCCGAGCTTCTCGAGCGCGGCGACGACGTCGGCAGCGCCGGCGAGGTCGGCCAGCCCGGCCGCGTCGAGCCCGATGTCGTTGACCAGCGCCCGCCCGATCGCCACGCGATCCGGCGACGGGTTTCCGCCCGAGGGCACGAGCTTCGCGCTGTTGGGCGACAGGCGCGACACCACGCCGGTGTGCCCGCCGGCGAGGTAGGTGAACAGCGGCATCGGGTAGGTGTCGGCCAGGTCCTTCTCGGCCGAGATCGCGTCGCCGCCGGCGGGACCGGTCAGTACGGAGTACGGCGCCGCCTCGGTCGCGGCGGCTGTGTCGGCACGGAGAATCTGCACGTCCTGCGAGGCAAGCTTCTCGACCGCCTCGGGGCTCAGCGGCGCGGTCTTCGCGTCGCCGGCCGGGAAGTCCAGCCACGCCCGGCGGCGGTGATCGGCCGGTTTGAACCGCGCCGGATGCGCCAGCACCGCGAAGCGGACGGTGCTCCTGCCGCCGAGCTTTGTCTTGTGGTTGACCAGGCGGATTCGCCAGGTCACGTTGCCGTCGGCGGCCCGCTCGATCACGGCGGCCGATGCCTTGTGGTCGACGTTCCAACCCTTCGCGTCGGCGAGCCAGGTCAGCCCGTGATCGCCCGCCCCGACGAACATGTGCGTGACCGGCCCGGGCGCGGTCGGCCCGGCGTCCTTGCTGTCGGCTGCGGCGTTGCCCCAGACTTCGCCCTGCCCGGCGGGGATGACGTAATCGTCGACGGCGTACTCACGGGGCTTGCCGGCCACGGCCTCGCCGACCACCAGCGTCGACCAGTCGCCGGCCAGCGGGATGATCAGCTCCAGCGCGT
>CAZADC010000087.1:0-10699 GCA_964483755.1 uncultured Planctomycetaceae bacterium
AGGCCCACAACATCGTGCTGCGGCGCATCGCCCGGGAGAAGGACTGGAAGCTCAACGAGTACGGCGTGTTCAAGGGCGACAACCGCCTGGCCGGGAAAGACGAGGAGAGCGTCTACCGCCGCCTCGGCCTGCCGTGGATTCCGCCCGAGCTGCGCGAGGACCGCGGGGAGATCGACGCGGCCGCCGACGGCGCCCTCCCGACGCTCGTCGAGCTCGACGACATCCGCGGCGACCTGCAGGCCCACACCGACGCCAGCGACGGCAACAACACGATCCGCGAGATGGCCGAGGCGGCCCGCAAGCGCGGGTACGGCTTCTTCGCGATCACCGACCACTCCAAGCGCGTGACGATGGCCAACGGGCTGGACGACGACCGCTGCCTCCGGCACGCCGAGGAGATCCACAAGGTCGACGACGAGCTCCAGAACATGTGGCTGATGGCCGGCATCGAGGTGGACATCCTCAAGAGCGGCAAGCTCGACCTGAAGCCCGAGACGCTCGAGCAGCTCGACTGGGTCGTCGCCAGCATCCACTACGACCGCAACCTCGGCGAGGAGAAGATGACCGACCGTCTCGTCAAGGCGGTCGAGAGCGGCGTCGTCCACTGTCTCGGACACCCGCTGGGGCGGATCATCGGCCGGCGGGAGCCGATCGCCGTCGACGTCGAGAAGGTGCTCCGCGCGTGCGCGGAGAACGACGTGTACGTCGAGATCAACGCCCAGCCGGACCGCCTCGACCTGCCGGACATCTACTGCAAGCCGGCGGCCGAGGCGGGCGTGAAGTTCACTCTCGGCGCCGACGCCCACAAGATCGCCGATCTGGATTTCATGCGGTTCGGCGTCAACGCCGCGCGACGCGGCTGGCTGGAGAGCAAACACGTGCTCAACACGGTAACGGCGACCACGCTGCGCAAACGGATCCGACGATGAGCGAGAAGGCGCCTGACGGCATTCGCGAGAAGGTCGAGGACATGAACAAGTCCGAGGCCCGCAAGCGCGCCCGCACGCTGCGTGAGGAGATATCGCACCACGATCACCTCTACTACGTCGAGGACGATCCGGAGATATCCGACGCCGAATACGACGAGCTGACCGACGAGCTGATCGCCATCGAGACGAAGTACCCCGACCTCGTGACGGCCGACAGCCCGACGCAGCGCGTCGGCGGCGAGCCGCGGGAGGAACTGGGGACCGTCGAGCACGCCACGCCCATGCTCAGCCTTCGAGCGATCAAGTCCGAGGAGGAGTTCCGACACTTCCACGAGACCTGCCGCGACGAGCTGGACAAGCGGCGCGTGTCGGTCGTCGGCGAACCGAAGTACGACGGCGTGTCGGTCGAGCTGGTCTACGAGAACGGCTCGCTGGCCGTCGCCTCGACCCGCGGCGACGGGCGGACCGGCGAGGACGTGACGGCCAACGTCCGGACAATCCGCGAGGCGCCGCTGCGCCTCCGCGACGCCGAGGATGTTCCCACGCCGCGGCGCCTGGTGGTCCACGGCGAGGTGTACATGCGCAAGGACGAGTTTCGCGAGTTCAACGAGCGGCAGGAGGAGGCGGGGGAAAAGACGTTCGCCAATCCGCGCAACGCGGCCGCGGGGAGCCTGCGGCAGCTCGACCCGAAGATCACCGCCGGCCGTCCGCTGCGGATCTTCTTCTGGGAAGTCGCGCCCTCGTCCAGCAACCGTCCCGACAGCCAGTGGCAGTGCCTCGATCTGATGGAGTCGCTCGGGCTGAAGATCAACCCCGATTCCGAGCGGTTCGACGGACCGGACGCCACCGTCGACTGGTTTCGCCGGATGGCGAAGCGGCGCGACGAGCTCCCTTACGAAATCGACGGGTGCGTGTTCAAGGTCAACGACCTCGCCGACCACGAGACGATGGGCGCGCGGGCGTCCAACCCCCGCTGGGCGATCGCCTGGAAGTTCGCCTCCCGCCGACGGGGCGCGCGGATCGAGGACATCGAGGCCCAGGTCGGGCGGACCGGCGCCCTGACGCCGGTGGCGATCCTCGAACCGGTGCACATCGGCGGCGTCGAGGTGACCCATGTCTCGCTTCACAACCAGGACGAGATCGACCGCAAGGACATCCGCGTCGGCGACCACGTTCTCGTCGAGCGCGCGGGCGATGTCATCCCCCACGTCGTCGAGGTCCTGAAGTCCAAGCGCAACGGCAACGAGAAGAAGTACCGCCTGCCGGACAGGTGCCCTTCCTGCGGCGGGAAGGTGTCCCGCCCGGAGGGCGAGGTGGTCGCCCGCTGCACGAACACCTCCTGCCCCGCCCAGCTCGCCCGGAGCATCATCCACTTCGGGTCGAGCGACGCCCTCGACGTCGACGGGTTCGGTGAGAAGCTGGTCCGGCAGCTCGTCGAGCGCGACATGGTCGAGGACCTTGCCGACCTGTTCGACCTGACCGTCGACGAGCTGACCGGTCTCGACCGCGTCGGCGAGAAGAGCGCGGGCAATCTCGCCAAGGCGCTGGAAGCGGCGAAGGACGACGTCACCCTCGCGCGGTTCATCTACGCCCTGGGGATTCCCCACGTCGGGCGCGCCATGGCCGACGACTTGGCGAGGGAGTTCGGGTCGATCGACGCCCTGGCGAAGGCCGACGCGGACGACCTGCAGGACCTGACCGGCTTCGGCGATACCGTCGCCTCCGCGATCGCGCAGTGGTTCGACAACGATCGCAACCGCAAGCTCCTGAAGCGTCTGAAGAAGCGCGGGCTCGACCCGAAGACCCAACGCCGCGGCGACCGGCTCGAGGGTATGACGCTCGTCATCACCGGGCAGCTCGAATCGATGACTCGCGACGAGGCCGCCGAGGCGATCCGCCTCCAGGGCGGCCGGGCGGCGTCCAGCGTGTCCGCAAAGACCGACTGCCTCGTCGTCGGCTCGGACCCCGGCGAGACGAAGACGTCCGACGCCGAGGACAACGACGTGCCCACGATCGACGAAGAGGAGTTCCTGAAGCTCATCGGGACCGAATCCTGACGTCGGACGGGCCGAAACGCTCGCCGCGCCGCAGCCGTTTCGTACGCAACATTACATAGAGGTCAAGACATGTTCGGAAAGTCCATCAAGCTGTTCAAGATGTTCGGGTTCACCGTTCGGATCGACCTGAGCTGGCTGATCATTCTGGCGCTGGTCGTCTGGTCGCTGGCCGGGGCGGTGTTCCCGAACTGGTACCCGGACCTGAGCTGGGAAGCTCACCTGGTCATGGGGCTGATCGCCGCGTTCGGGCTGTTCGCGTCGATCATCTTCCACGAGCTGTGCCACTCGCTGGTCGCCCGCCGCTACGGACTGCCCATGAAGGGCATCACGCTGTTCATGTTCGGCGGCGTTGCCGAGATGGGCGATGAGCCGCCCAGCGCGAAGGCGGAATTCCTGATGGCGATTGCTGGCCCGGCCGCCAGCGTGGTCGTCGCGGGCGTGTTCCTCGGCGTCGCTCTGCTCGGCCGGCAGCTCGCCTGGCCGGACACCGTCGTCGGCGTGCTCTTCTGGATCGGGCTGATCAACGGCATCCTGGTCGCGTTCAACCTGATCCCCGGTTTCCCCCTCGACGGCGGCCGCGTCCTGCGCGCGGCGATCTGGCAGTGGAAAGGGAACCTGCGCCAAGCGACCTGCGTGGCGTCGCGGGTCGGGTCGATCTTCGGGGCGGTGCTGATCGGGCTGGGCTTTCTGACGCTGCTGCTGGGCAACCCGATCGGCGGGCTGTGGTGGATTCTCATCGGGTTGTTCATCCGCGGCGCGGCGAAGTCGGGCTATCAGCAGGTGCTCATCCGCCAGGCGCTGCAGGGCGAGGAGGTCCGGCGGTTCATGAACGCCGACCCGGTCACCGTCCCGTCTTCAACCACCATCGAGGAGCTGGTCGACGACTACGTCTACGAGCACCACTTCAAGATGCTCCCGGTCGTGGACGACGGACGGCTCGTGGGCGCGGTGACGACGCGGGATGTCAAGGAGGCGCCGCGCGAGGAATGGTCGCAGCGGACCGTCGGCGAGATCGCCTCCGAGTGCACCGACGAGAACACCATCGCCCCCGACGCAGACGCCATCCACGCCTTCACGCGGATGAATCAGCACCAGGCGAGCCGCCTGATGGTCGTCGACGACGGCGAGCTCCGCGGCATCCTCTCGCTCAAGGACCTGCTGGAGTTCCTCTCGCTGAAGCTGGACCTCGAGGGCGGCGCGACGGTCGGCCCGCCGGCCGCCCTGCCCACAAGGCCGAACAGACAGTAGGCCGGCGCCCCGGGCACGGGCGCCCGGGGAAACACCGTGCAAAGCGGCGCCGCCCCCCGCGACGCCGCATCCCCTGCGCGTCTGCATTGTCACCGCCGGTCAGCGGATCCGGTATACCTGCCCGCGGAGGCGGACGATCAGCTCCTCGTTCGCCTGCTGGGTGGCGAGAATCTGGTTCTCCCGGGTCGTGTTGGCGCGGACCAGCTCGAAGTACTTCTCGCTGAACCGATCGATCGTCTCGATCTCCTCGGCGTCCTCCTCGGGATCGAGGTCGGCGGCGTTGGCGGCGATCCAGATCTTCCCGCGCTGGTAGATCGCCGCATTGCCCACCTGGCGGACGCCGCCGACGGTGGACTTGCGATCGGCCTCGTAGTCCGCGCCCCCGGCATAGCCGAGCATCTGGACAGAGTCTTCCGGGGCGCCGGACGGACGGGCCGGCGTGGGCGCACTTTTTGCCTCGCGAAGGATCTGACGATTCATGGCGGCCGTCTGCCCGCGCCGGCCGGACACGTTGCCTTCCCCGGCAAGGTGCTCGGAGACAAACCGCCCCGCCTTCTCCATGACTTCGCCGCGATCGCGCCGCGCCAGCGGCGTGGACTCGTCGGCCAGGAAGCTCGTGTACGGCGTCATGATCCCGTACTTCTTGCTCAGGCGGACCAGCTCGTCGATCACCTCCTCCGACTCGCCGTGGAGCTGGATCTCGTCCAGCAGATACCCCACGCGCCGCACCGCCCAGAGCTTCTCGACGAAATCGTAGGCCTTGCCGTGGGCGCCGGCGGGAATCTTCACCGGGTACTCGAACGCCCGCTCCCGTCCCTGGTAGATGCCGGAGATCACGATCTGCGTCCGGCCGCGGCGGAGCGTCTTCCGCACGTCGCGCGAATCGAACCGCCCCACGGCGACGATCTGGTCGCCGTCGAACAGATCCGTCAGGTTGCGCGGATACACGTCGTGCAGGTGGACGTCCTCGACGGTCAGCTCGAGCCCGGTCATCACGGGGTTCTTGATCTTGTTGTAGAGCGACGTGATCTTGCCCTCGACGGGCTCCTCGGGCTTTACGTAGTCGCTCCGTCCGGAGTTGTCCTGCGCCAGGCGGTCCAGCAGGCGGACGTTCACGTCGTATCCGACGCCGAAGGCGAACAGGCGGGCGTCGGCGGCGTTCGCCTTGCTCGCGGCGCGGAGGATCGCCGATTCGTCGGTGACGCCGACGGTGGGCTTGCCGTCGGTGAGGAACAGCACGTACGCAGCTGCCTTGCGGTCCTCGCCGCCGGTGGCGATCTCCATCGCTCGCGTGAGCGCCTGGTGGACGTTCGTGCCCCCGGTGGCGTCGACGCGGTCGAGCATCTCCAGCGCCTCGTCGACGTGCTCCCGGTCGGCCGGCACGAGCCCGCGCTCGAAGAACGTCTCGACGGCGTCGTTGTAGGCGACCACGTTGAAGCGGTCGCGACGGTTGAGGTTGCGCAGGACGAAGCCCAGCGCCTCGCGGGCCTGGGTGATCTTCTCCCCGCTCATCGACCCGCTGTGGTCGAAGGCGATGATCACGTCCTTCGGCGCGACCTTCTCTCGCGCGATGCGGGGGTTCGGGCTGACCAGCAGCATGAAGTACCCGTCCTCGTCGTCCTCGCCCTGCGTGGTCAGCAGCGTCGCGCCCACGTCCTTTACCGTCGCCTTGTAGAACACCTGGAAATCGGTCACCGGAAGGACGTCCGACTCCTCGTAGGTCGCGATGACGTGGTCGGGCGCCTTGCGGTCGACGTCCAGGTCGTGCGACGGCGAGTAGACCGACAGGATGTCCGCGTCCGCCTTGATGTCCGCCCGGACGCGGACGCTCCGGATGGGTTTCGCGGAGAACTTCTCCGTGTTCAGCGGGTACCACACCTCGACGAGGTCGCGGTCGCGCCGGCAGATGTTCTTGTAGGTGACGACGACCTTCGCCGGCTTGCCGGGCTCGAGCGGGAACGCGCGCGTCCGGTAGAGCCCGAACCCCGCGTACTCCAGCAGCGCCGGGTCCTTCTTGCGGCGCACGATGTCCTCGTAGATCTTCCGCGCCTCGTCGGCCTCGAGGAGGCGCGCGGCGAACTCCTTGCCGTTGACGATCATCGTCATCGAGTCGATCGCCGCGTCAGGCGGGACGGGGAAGAAGTATTCCACCTCGATCATGCCCTTGCCGGTGTTGACGAATTCCTGGTCGATCGACACCGACGCCACCTGGTCGCGAACGCGGACGTTCACGTGGTGGTAGCTCACCGCCCAGTGCCCGCTCACGCGGACCTCCGGGTGGACCGGAACGATCATCCCGTCTGCCGTCGCCGCCTGCGCCGCAGCCAGAACCAGCATCCCCGCCAACATCGTTCGAATCGTCGAGCGCGTCATGGGTCAGCTCCCGTTTTGAGTGTTGACTGTCTTGTCCGCCCATTCTGACGCGCCGCCCGCCCAAAGGTTCGCGCAAAATCGACATGCACTACCCGCACGGCGCCCAGCCGCACCATTGCGGCCGCCCGCGGAACGAATGCCGCGGTCGGTCGCACACGGAATCTGCAGCAGCGCACCGTTCGACCGGCACGCGCGTTCCGCTACGCGCTTCAAAGCCCGGTTGGAACATGCTTCCCAGGGGAAGCATGCCACCGGCGGCGCGCGCTGGCGTGCGGGCGGCGTGGACGGTACTATCCGGCCTTCCACTGGCCCGATCGTCGAGGACGCGACATGGACCTGTTCGAATACCGCCAAGGCGAGCTGTACTGCGAGGACGTGCCGGTCGCCGAGATCGCCGAAGCCGTCGGCACGCCGGCCTACGTCTACTCCGCCGGCACGCTGCTGACCCACTACCGGCGCATGCGCGACGCTTTCGCCGACCTCAACGCGACGGTGTGCTTCTCGATCAAGTCCCTGCAGAACCTCCACGTGCTGCGCCTGCTTGCGAACGAAGGCAGCGGGTTCGACGTCGTCTCCGGCGGCGAGCTCGCCCGCGCCCTCGAGGCCGGGTGCGACGGGGCAAAGATCGTCTTCGCCGGGGTCGCCAAGACCGACGCCGAAATCCGCGCCGCGCTTCGTGCCGGCATCCGCCTGTTCAACGTCGAGTCGGAGATGGAGTACGAGAACCTCTCGCGTCTGGCGGCCGAGACGCAGACCCTCGCGCGGGCGGCGCTCCGCGTCAACCCCGACGTCTTCGATCCGAAAACCCACCGCTACACCGTCACCGGGAAGAAGGAGACCAAGTTCGGCGTGGACATCGACTGCGCGGATGCGTTCTTCGACGCCTGCGGACGCGACGACAACGTCCGCCTCGAGGGCGTCGACCTTCACATCGGCTCGCCGATCTACTCCGCCGAGCCGTACGTCCGGGCGATCCGCAAGGCGCTGGAGCTGATCGGCCGCCTCCGCGACAGGGGCTTCGCAATCACCACGCTGGACATCGGCGGCGGATATGCGGCCGACTACGAGGCCGGCGCGTCGCCCTCGGCCGCGGACTACGCGCGAGAGATCATCCCCCTGCTCGCCGGCGCCGAGGTGGACGTGATCCTCGAGCCAGGGCGGTCTATCGCCTGCAACGCCGGCGTGCTGCTGTCGCGCGTGCAGTACGTCAAGCGGGGCGGCGAGAAGTGCTTCGTCATCGTCGACGCGGCCATGACCGATCTGCTCCGCCCGGCGCTCTACGACGCCGAGCATTTCATGTATCCCGCGCGACTCCGCGAAGGCGAGCCCGCGCCGCAGCGCCGCCCGGACAACGCGCCGCCCGACGCCCGGCCGGTTGACGTCGTCGGCGGGGTCTGCGAGTCGTCGGACTTCCTGGCGAAGGACCGTCCGCTGCCGCCGATGGATCGCGGCGACCTGCTGGCCGTCTTCTCGGCCGGGGCGTACGGATTCGTCATGGCGTCGCAGTACAACTCCCGTCCGCGCCCGTGTGAAGTGCTCGTCGAGGGCGACGCCTGGCGGGTCATCCGCCGGCGGGAGACCTACGACGACCTCGTCGCGCCCGAGCGCGACATGTAGGGCAGCGGTGAACGCGGCCGGCGCCCCGCGCATCGCTCCCCACGGGCACGGCTCGGGCCTTCGGCCCATGACCGCCGCACGGCCGCAAAGGCGCCTCATCTTCCCGCCCGCGTCGGCGCCCCGCGGACGCCTTCACTGATCTTTTCCCGAAAGCCCCTTGCATTCCGCGCGCCAAGCCACTATAACTATATACGATTTGGGTAATACAGATAACCAACCTGCTGCGACGGTGGCACAGGAGCCGTCCGAAACGTCCCGGGGCGAGCGGATTGTCGGCATCCTTCACGGGTTCGCCGACGAGGCCCGGCTGCGGATTCTGCACCTTACGGCCTCGCAAGAGCTGTACGTGAATGAACTTGTGTACATTCTGGAGATGTCCCAGCCGCGGGTGTCGCGGCATCTCGGCGTGCTCCGCCGGGCCGGGCTCGTCCAGGGACGGCGCGAGGGCAACCTGATCTACTACCGTTGCGACCCGGCGGCGATGGGCGCCCCCGCCGGCAGCGTCTGGCGGGCGATCGAGCCGCAACTGGGCGACGAGGCTTTCTGCCCGACCGACGTCGAGCGCCTGCGAGAGGTGCTGTCGCGTCGCAAGGAGCGCAGCCGCGAGTATTTCGACGCCGTCCTCAGCGAGTGGGACCGCATCAAGCGCCAGTACATACAGGACGTCCTGCCGCTGCTGGTCGTCAGTCGGCTGATCGAGCCGGGCGCGGTTGCCCTCGACGTCGGGTCCGGCACGGGCGAAGGGCTGGTCACGTTGGCCCAGACGGCCGGACGCGTCATCGGAGTCGACAGCTCCGCGAAGATGCTCGCCGAGAGCCGCCGGCGCGTCGCCGAGGCCGGGGCGCATAACGTGGAGCTGAGGGCCGGCGACGCCGAGGACCTGCCCGTCGCCGACGGCGAGTGCGACCTGGTGCTCGCGAGCATGGTCCTCCACCACCTGCCCGACCCGCGGCGCGGCGCGGCCGAGATGGCCCGCGTGACGCGCGAGGGCGGGCGCGTCGTCGTGATCGACCTGGTCCGCCACGAGGAGGACTGGGCCCGCGAGATCATGGCCGACGTGTGGCTGGGCTTTACCGAGCGGCAGGTGCGGGACGTCCTCCGCGACGCCGGGCTGGACGACGTGACCTACTCGACGAGCAACGTCGCCTCGCCCATCGCCCCGGACTCCGAACGGAAGCTTCAGGTATTCGTCGCCGTCGGCGAGAAGAAGCCCCCCGCCGCCCGCGACGATGCAGCATCGTAACGCGAACGACGAGAACGAATCCGCCGCATGGAACACGAAAGGAACGATGCGATGACGACAGCCGCAACCGACTGCAAAATCAAGGACATCGGCCTGGCCGAATGGGGTCGCAAGGAAATGGAGATCGCCGAGCACGAGATGCCCGGGCTCATGGCGACCCGCGAGAAGTACGGCAAGGACAAGCCGCTCGCCGGCGCCCGGATCATGGGCAGTCTTCACATGACGATCCAGACGGCCGTGCTGATCGAGACGCTCGTCGAGCTCGGCGCCGACGTCCGCTGGGCGTCGTGCAACATCTTCTCGACGCAGGATCACGCCGCGGCGGCGATCGTCGCGACGGGCGTGCCGGTGTTCGCCTACAAGGGCGAGTCGCTCGACGAATACTGGCAGTACACCCGGCGGGCGCTGACCTTCCCGGACGGTCGAGGCCCGCAGCTCGTCGTTGATGACGGCGGCGACGCGACGCTGCTGATCCATCGCGGGTACTACGCCGAGGACAACCCCGCGATGCTCGACGAGCCGACCGACAACAAGGAGCTCCAGGTCGTCAACCGCGTGCTCAAGGAGACGCAGCAGGAGGACCCGCAGTTCTTCCACCGTCTTGTCGAGGAATGGAAGGGCGTCTCCGAGGAGACGACGACCGGCGTGAACCGCCTCTACCAGATGCAGAAGAGCGGCGAGCTGCTGGCGCCCGCGATCAACGTCAACGACTCGGTGACGAAGTCGAAGTTCGACAACATCTACGGCTGCCGGGAGTCGCTGGTGGACGGCATCAAGCGCGCCACGGACGTGATGGTGGCGGGCAAGGTCGCCGTCGTGTGCGGGTTCGGCGACGTGGGCAAGGGCAGCGCCCAGTCGCTCGCCGAGCACAAGGCCCGCGTGATGATCACCGAGATCGACCCGATCTGCGCCCTCCAGGCGTGCATGGCGGGCCTGGAGGTGACGACGCTGGAGGACGCCCTGCCCCACGGCGACATCTACGTGACCGCCACGGGCAACAAGGACGTCATCACGGCGGAGCACATGTCGAAGATGAAGGACCAGGCGATCGTCTGCAACATCGGCCACTTCGACAACGAGATCGGGGTCGCCGAACTGGAAGCCTGGCCCGGGATCGAGAAGGTGAACATCAAGCCCCAGGTGGACAAATACGTCTTCCCCGACGGCCACTCGATCTTTTTGCTGGCCGAGGGGCGGCTGGTCAACCTCGGCTGCGCCACCGGACATCCCAG
>CAZADC010000088.1:0-1095 GCA_964483755.1 uncultured Planctomycetaceae bacterium
GCGGAGTTCTGAGCGGGCGGACGGGAATGAAGCGCGGCGTCCTTCCGAGGCCGCCGCGAGGACTCGACGGTTCAGCACGCGGCGGTCTGGGAACCCCGCCGCGCTGGCGCGAAGGACTTGCCCGACTTCGCTCAGACAGCGCCCGCCTGCAAAGGACGCAGACGGTGCGGAGGATCGGGCTGTCTCCAACCGTGCCTGCGCAACACGCCGCCCGGACAACATCATGTCCCGACCGATCGTCAATGAGCCCGGCATCGCTTCGCTCGCCTGCCCGCGCGAGCTGCGAGACGCCCTCCGCGGCCTCGCCGGCGCATTGAGCGACGCACTGGGCGAGGGGCTTGCGGGCGCGTACGTCCGGGGCTCGCTCGCGCGGGGCTGCTATCGGCCGGAGGTGAGCGACGTGAACATCCTGATCGTCACGTCGTTGCGCCGGGGCTTTCACGAGATCGCCCCCGTCGACCGCGCGCTGGACGCCCTCGCGGCTGCGGGCCCTGCCGTAAACGCCGAGCTCGTCACGACCGACCAGATGCACGCCGATGTCTTTCCAACGCCTCTCGAATGCAGCCGCCGACCGACCGAGGAGCGCCTCGGTCGCCCTGACGCGCCCGCCGACGATTTCCTGCTGCATCGCCGGGACGCCTGGGAAGCGGGCGTCTCGCTGGCCGGTCCGCCGGCGAGGGGGCTGTTCGAACCGCCGCCGTGGGCGCTGCTGGCAAGGTGCCTCAATGCCCTGCTCCCGTCGATGATCTTGCGGTACCGCCACCCGGTATTGACGCTTTGCCGCACCGCCCATGCCTACGCCCGCCGGAGCCTGTGCTCCAAGGTCGCGGCCGCTCACTGGGCGCTGGACCGCTTCCCGCGGAAGTACCACCCCATGATCGACGCCGCGCTGGAGGAGTACACCGGGCGCGTTCGCCCCGACCGGGCGCTGCGGCAGGACCTGCTGGAGTTCCAGGCCTACTGCCTCCACGCCGGACAGAAGCTGTTTGCCGCCGAGGGCGGCAGCGCGGGCGGCGTCGGCTGATCGCTGCGACACCCCGCTGGTTCGTGCGCGTTATGTAGACTGGGTATCCCGAACCGCCGGGACAGTCGCCG
>CAZADC010000088.1:1195-2879 GCA_964483755.1 uncultured Planctomycetaceae bacterium
CTGGTTCGTGCGCGTTATGTAGACTGGGTATCCCGAACCGCCGGGACAGTCGCCGGCTCGCCGGTCGCCCGGGACCCCGGCGAACGCGGCACAACAGAAACCGCTCTGGAGACGACGATTATGCGTGATCTGCTCGCAGCCGCCCTGGTCATGGCACTGGTTTCACTCACCGCGCCGGTCCTCCCGGCCGCTGAGGAGGCCCCCGGCGCGCCGGACGTCATCCCCGTCGCGACCGCGCCGATCCTGCAGACCGCTCCGACCCTCGACGGGGTCATCGACGAGGACGAATGGCCGACGCTGCACGTGACCGCACTCGTCGCCCAGCACGGGCCGACGGACATGCACCGCGACCTGCTCCAGGCGCGGCGGGCCGAATTCTGGCTCGGCTGCGACGGCAAGACGCTCTACGTCGCCGTCCGCTCCGCCGTGCATCCCGATCTCGGTCCGAAGGCCGACATCGAGCCGCGCAGCGACCTGCGGGACTCCGGGCGCCTCTCGACCGACGATTCCGTGGAGATATGGATCGACAACGCCCCCGGCGCCAAGGAAGGGCAACACCATCAGTTCCTCGTCAACGCGCGCGGCGCGCAGGCCGAGACGATGTGGGACCGCAAGTTCAACTCCGAGCGCCGCTGGTGGCGGCCGGAGGAGTACCGCCACGTCCACAAGATCGTCGACGGCGTGTGGACCGTCGAGCTGGCCGTGCCGCTGGCGGACCTGGGCGTCGAGGAGCTGACCGGCCCGCTTGGCGTGCGGATTGCCCGCAACTTCCAGCGCCCGCCCGACCAGTCCCGCTGGGCGCCGAAGACGCAGAGGTTCGCCGACCGCGAAACCATGCCGCGGGTGCGGTTCGCCGCCGGCGCGCCGATCATCACCGAGCGGAGCTGGTACGACGCCGAGGGAGACGCCGACGTGAGGATCGAAACGCGGAACGTCTCTGACGCGCCCGTGGAGCTGAAGGTTCGCATCGGCTGCGCCGCGGCCGGGGATGAGCTCGACTGGTCCGAAGAGCAGCTCACGCTGGAGCCCGGCAGGAGCGTCACGCACGAGCGGCAGGAGGAGATCCGCGACGGTCAGCCCGGAGCCGCCGAGGTGGTCATCACCGGCGCGGACGACGCCGTCCTTTACCGCCGTGACGTGCTCTGGCCTGCGAAGCCGGACGCCGCCTGGGAGGACGACGAAAAGAAGTAGGCCGGAGCGACCGGCCGGCAATGTGGGTCATCCGCCCGCCGGCGTCTGTCGCCAGTTCTTCGGCCGGGGGCAACTCCCGCGTGCATTGACGGGGTCCGAATCCATACAATAAGGATCCAGGCGACGAGAACGCCCAACCCCCCGCAACGGGAGCTATCATGAGAACAGTGGTATTGCTTTGCGTACTGCTCTGCATTTTGCTCGGCCTGCTGCCGGCCGGGTGCGTGAAGGTGCCCGATTCGTTCGACGTGAACGTGAACATGAACGGCGGCGGCTCGGACGACACGAGCGATCGCGACGACGAACGCAGCAGCGCCCCGCGACAGCTTCCTCGCGACGAGCAATACGGAGAGCGAATATGAATCGCGCGTGGATCGTAACGGGACTGGCCTTCCTCCTGGCTTCGGGCCTGCTGACCGCCGGGTGCGTGGAGGTTCCCAGCGAAGTCAACGTCAACGTCAACGTCAACAACGGAGGCGGAGACGGCAACGGC
>CAZADC010000088.1:2889-10564 GCA_964483755.1 uncultured Planctomycetaceae bacterium
CGGGTCCGACCTCGGATCGAACATCTCCGGCGGAAGCTGGGCGGACATCGCCTACGGCGTCGGCGGGCACATGGTCGCCGCCGAGCACGGAGCGATCTTCTACGCGTGGGACACCCTCGCCCATCCCGGCAAGCCGGTCGACCTCGCCGTCAAGCTCCAGTCCGCCCGCAACCTGAAGGATGTCGCCGACGCCAAGGTCTTGTTCTACCTGGGCGAGAAACTCCTCGGGCAGGCCCGCACCAACGACGACGGGATTGCGATGATGGAGTGGACGCCGCCCGACGAGGGCGTCTACGAGTTCACCGCCCGCCTGACCGACGTGCCGGACGAGGACCTCGAACACATGCTCGAGGTTTCGCCCGCGCCGCTGGTCGTCGCGGCCTGGGACCGGCGGGAGGAGATCATCGTCATCGACCTCGACCACACGGTGGTCGACAGCAGCTTCCTCTATGTCCTGCTCGGCAACGCCCGTCCCATGCCCGACTCGGTCGAGGTGACCCGCGAGCTCGCGGACAAGTACAAGCTCGTCTACCTCACCCACCGCCCGGACCTGCTCACCCGCCGCAGCAAGCTCTGGCTGCGCCAGAACAACTACCCGGCCGGTCCGCTGCTGGTCAGCGAGCTCAAGCAGGCGTTCGGCGACAGCGGCAAGTTCAAGACGGCCAAGCTGGCGGCCGTGAAGAAGTCCTTCCCCAACGTCGAGGTCGGCATCGGCGACAAGTACTCTGACGCCCAGGCCTACGTGGACAACGGGCTGGAGGCGTTCCTGATCCCCCATTACGATCCGGACGACCTGGACGAGGTGCGCGACGCGGCGCGCGAAGTGCGGCGGCTTAAGGGACGCGGACGTCTGCACGTGGTCGACAACTGGGAGCAGGTGCGGCGCGGCGTGCTGCGGGGCGCCAAATACCCGCCCGACCGATACCTGCGCGCCCTGGAGCGGCGCATCGACCTTCTGGAACGCCGCGAAGACGACGATGACGATGACGACGATGATGACGACGATGACGATGATGATGACGACGATGATGACGACGATGATGACGACGATGATTGACAGGTGACACCGCCGTTTGCCTGACCGCAGGGGGGAAGCCGAACCTGCGGGGGGTCGCCGACCATGCCGAGCTTGACGATCGACGACATCCCGGTCCGGGTCCCCGACGGCGCGACGATCCTCGACGCGGCCGAGGCGGCCGGCGTGCACATTCCCACCATGTGCTTCCGCCGCGGGCTCGAGCCGCAGACGTCCTGCTTCGTGTGCGTGGTGAAGATCGCTGGACGCGAGGCCTACGCGCCCGCCTGCGCGACCCGCTGCGAGGAGGGGATGGTCGTCTGGTCCGAGTGCGAGGAGATCCAGGCCGCGCGCCGGACGGCGCTCGAATTGCTGCTCAGCGACCACCTCGGCGACTGCATCGCGCCCTGCCAGACCGCCTGTCCGGCCGGGATGGACATTCCGCGGATGATTCGCCATCTCCGCGCCGGCGAGAGCCGCGAGGCGATCGAGGTCGTCAAGCGCGACATCGCCCTGCCGGCCGTGCTGGGGAGAATCTGCCCCGCGCCGTGCGAGAAGGCCTGCCGCCGCGGACGCCGCGATCAGCCGATCTCGATCATGCTGCTCAAGCGCCGCGCCGCCGACGTCGATCTGGCGTCGGACAGCCCGTACCAGCCCGAGACGCCGTCGCCGAGCGGACGGCGCGTCGCCGTCGTCGGCGCCGGACCGGCCGGGCTGGCGGCCGCGTACTACCTCCGCCGCGCCGCCCACGCCTGCACGATCTACGACGACCACGACGCGGCGGGCGGCATGCTGCGTTACGGCGTACCGGAAAGCGACCTGCCGCGCGACGTGCTGGACGCCGAGATCGCGACGATCACCTCCCTCGGCGTCGAACTGCGTCTCGGCGCGACGGTCGGAAGGGACGTCGCGTTCGACGACCTGCGGCGGCAATTCGACGCGGTCCTCCTCGCCGTCGGGGACCGGAGCGAGGCCGGCGAAACGTTCGGCCTGGACGCGGGCGAGAACGGCTTCCGCGTGGACCGCGAAACGCTGGCGGCGTCCGAGCCGGGCGTCTTCGCGGCCGGCGACGCCGTGCGGGTCCGACGGCTGACCGTCCGCGCCGTCGCCGATGGAAAGGCCGCCGCCGCGAGCATCGATCAGCTTCTGAGCGGGCGGGAGATGCAGGGCGAGCCGCGCCCGTGGACCTGCCGGATCGGCCGCATGGAGGAGAGCGAGCTGGAGGCGATGGTCTCGGCGGAGGCGACCACGGCGCCGCGCGTCGAGCCGCTGGACGCGTCCGCCGGGCTGTCGGCCGGCGAGTGCGTCACGGAATCGGCCCGCTGCCTCCACTGCGACTGCCGCAAGCCCGATGCCTGCCGGCTGCGCAAATACGCGGCTGCTTGCGGCGCCTCGGCGACCCGACACCGCAGCGGCGACCGCCGGGCGTGGACGCAGCACCGTCATCCGCAGGTGATCTACGAACCGGGCAAGTGCATCGACTGCGGGCTGTGCATACAGATCGCCGACCGCGCGCACGAGCGTCCGGGTCTGGCGTTCATCGGGCGCGGGTTCGACGTCCGCGTGGCTGTGCCGTTCGGCGGCGAGCTGAGCGAGGCCCTCCAGCGCGTCGCCGGCGAGTGCGCCGACGCCTGCCCGACGGGCGCGTTGTCACGCCCGGCCGACTGATCGCTCACGGGCCGGCGCCGATCTGTCGCTGCCAGAGTTCGCAGTACACCCCCCCGCTCGCCAGGAGCTCGTCGTGCGTGCCGACTTCGACGATCCGTCCCTGCTCAAACGCGACGATCATGTCCGCATCCCTGGCGACCGACAACCGGTGGGCGATGATGAACGTCGTCCGTCCTGCCGCCAGGCGGTTCAGGGCGTTCATCACCTGCGCCTCGCTGGTCGCGTCGAGATTGCTCGTCGGCTCGTCCATGATGAGGATCGAGGGGTCCTTGAGGAACGCCCGGGCGATGGCGATCCGCTGAATCTGCCCGCCGGAGAGCCCCACGCCGCGCTCGCCGAGAGCGGTGTCGTACCCGCGCTCCATGTCGCGAATGAACTCGTCGGCGTTGGCGTCGCGGGCGGCGGCGAAAATCTCCTCCGGCGAGGCGTTGCGCCGCCCGTAGCCGATGTTCTCGCGGATCGTCCCCGAGAACAGCACCGGCTCCTGCGGAACGACGGCGATCGCCTGGCGCAGCGAACGGACCTGCACGTCGCGGATGTCGGTGTCGTCGAGCAGAATCCGCCCGCCCTGGACGTCGTAGAACCGCGGCAGGAGGCTCATCAGCGTGCTCTTGCCCGCTCCGCTCTCGCCGACCAACACCACCTTCGAGCCCGGCGGAACGGTCAGGCTCACGTCGTCCAGCACCACGGCCGGCCTGTCCGTCGGGTAGCTGAACGACACACCCTCGAACCGCACCGTCGGCACGTCCGGAAGCTGCAGCGACGGCGCGTCGGGCTTGTCGCGGATGTCCGGCTCGGTGTCGAAGAAGTCGTACACGCGATCCGCCGCCGCCGACACCTGCAGCCGCGTGTACAGGTCCGCGAAGAACTCCATCGGACTCAGCACGCGGGCCGTGTACATGTAGAACATCGGCAGCATGCCCAGCGTCGCCTGCCCCGCTTCGCCCGTGGTGATCCGCCAGACGCCGAAGATCAGCACGATCGCCAGGCACAGGAACCGCGTGATCTCGCTCGCCGCCAGCAGCACCCCGGAGAGGATGCTCTGGCGCAGTGTGTGGCGGCGGAGCTCCTCGGCCTCGGCGAGCACCTTCCGCTCCTCGTGCCGCTCGGCCGTGAAGGCCTGCACCTCCTGGATCATCCCCACCCGCTCCTGCACGCGCCCGCTGATCCGCTCGACCGTCTCGCGCTGCTCGCGCGTGACGCGGCGCATCGGACGGCGGATCGCCCGCGTCGTCACCAGGAACAGCGGTGTCGCCGCAAACGCGACCAGCGCCCACTGCCAGTCCATCCAGAACAGCAGCGCCGTGATGACCACGGCATTGAGAATCTGCTGCGTGAGCTGGACGAGGATCATGTCGAACGACTGCTGGGCGGCCTCGACGTCGGCGATGACCCGCGCGACGATCGCCCCCGTCGGCCGCTGGCGGTGGAAGCCCAGCGAGAGCCGCTGGAGATGACGGAACAGGCGGAAGCGGATGTCCCGGATCGCGCTGGCCGCCGCCCGGCGGGGGAAGTAAAGCCGCCCGAGCGTCGCCAGCCAGTGGACGACCATCAGCCCGCCCAGGACCGCCGTGATGCCGCCCATCCGCGACCACGCCTCCTCCGCGACGATCTCGTTGCGATGGAACGGCGTGGCGACGTCGTCGATGACGTACTTGACGTACCAGGGCATGAACAGCGCGAGGACCATCCGGACCAGCCCGGTGACGACCCCCGCCGTCAGCGACGGCCAGTACGGCAGCGAGAACCCCATGAATCGCCAGAGGTTCCGCAGGCTGGTGCTCTCGCGGGCAGGCTTGTCAACTCGGACGGGCACGCTGGTTCACTCCCGACGGCCGAAGCCGCCGGTACCAGACATACCAGCACCACGCGGCAAAGTCACCCCGCCGGCGGAAAAACACCCGCTGTCCGCGGCCGGCCTCAGGCGGTTGCGTCGCCGTGCGGCTCCTTCCGCTCGAAGATCGGCTTGACCGACTCGCCCCACTCGGCCACCTGCGTCGCCTCCGCGTCCGTGAGCGGCCTGAAGTCCATCGCCAGGTCCACCGCCAGCCTGAACAGCTCCTCCTCGCCCGGAGGAATCGCCGCCGTGATCGGCCGGGAGAGAGTAAACCGCAGCGCCCGCTCCGCCTCGTCGCGCTCGTGGACGGGCATGTACCAGCACTTGCCGAACCGCTTGCGGAGCGGGTGCTCTTTGTCCGGCCAGGGCCGGCGGGCCATCGCCTTCAGCGCCAGGCGGGCGACGCCCCTGGATTCGGCAACCCGCACCACCTCCGGGCCGAACTCGCCGGCGTGCCAGCAGGCGAAGTTGATCGGGAACAGCACCGAATCAAAGTCGAACCGCTCCATCGCCGCCAGCGCGGCCGCGGGGGTGTGGGCGGAAAAGCCCAAGTGACGCACCACGCCCGCCTTGCGGGCCTCGACGAAGGTCTCCATCGCCCCGCCTTTGCCGAAGGCGACGTCCACGTCCTTCTCCACGTCCTGGATCGCGTGAAGCTGGTACAGGTCCAGGTGGTCGGTCCGCAGGCGCTTCAGCGACGCCTTCAGCTCGGCGTCGGCCTTGTCCCGCGTCCGCTCGGCCGTCTTGCAGGCGAGGAACACGTTCTTGCGGTACGGCTCGAGCGCGGGCCCGAGCTTGACCTCCGCGTCGCCGTAGGTCGGGGCGACGTCGAAGTAGTTGACGCCCTTCTCGACCGCCTCGGCGACGACGCGGTCGGCGTGGTCCTGCTCGGCGTTCATCACGACGATCCCGCCGAAGCCGATGATCGACAGCTTGACGCCCGTGTCCCCGTACGGTCGCCGCGGCAGTCGGGCGGGGTTCGACGACCCGGGTCCCGCGCCGGCCGCGAGCCCGCCCAGCCGGCTCACGGCGTACCCGGCGCCGAGCCCCACGGCGCCCCGGAGGAAGTCTCTGCGCTTCATGGTTCACTCCGCAAAAACAACGCGTGAATCGCTCCGTGCATTATAGAGGCGCCCGGTCAGCACCCACGGGTTCCGCGGGGGCTGGCGCCGATCCGGCCTCCGCCGCGGACGTCTCGGGGCGATCGGTCGCCGCCTCGTCGAGCGCGTCGTAGAGGTCCTGCTTCGAGAATTTGCCCACCAGGCGGATCGGCCCGGCCGCGGCGTCGGGCGGGTAGACCACCGTCAGCGGCGGCGCGCCGCCGAGGCGCTCGTAGAGCAGCTCGCTGGCGGGCGAGTCCTCCTCCGTCACGTCCGCGCGGAGCGCCAGGACATCGGCGGACCCCAGCGCGTCGGCGACCTCCTCGCTGTCGTAGATGGTCCGCTCGATCCACTGGCAGCTCAGGCACCACGCGGCCGTGAAGTCCACCAGCACGACGCGCCCCTCGCGGCGCGCGAGCTCGATCCGCCCCGGCTGGTAGTCCTCGAAGTCCACCGCCGGAGGTTGGGGCGGGCGGAGCATCCACCATCCCGCCGCGACGGCGAGCACCACGGCGAGCCCGCGGACGATGAGCTTCCGCCGGGCCGGCGCGTCGTAGCGGACCCAGCTGCCCCACATCCACAGGGCGAACGCCAGAATCACCGCATAGGCGGCGACCCAGAACGGGTAGCTCGACGGACTCAGCGTTCCGATCAGCCACACCGCGACCAGCAGCAGGCCGAAGCCCATCGACTGTTTGAGCAGCTCCATCCAGCGCCCGGGCCGCGGCAGGCGGTTGACCAGCGACGGGAACGCCGCCAGCAGCGCGTGCGGTGCGGCCATGCCGACCCCGATCGCCAGCATCGCCAGCGTGCCCAGCCAGAGCGGCTGGGTCTGTGCCCACGCCAGGGCGCCCAGGAGAATCGCGAAGCTGCAGGGCGTGGCGAGGATCGCCATCATCAACCCCATGCCGGCAGAGGAAGCGTGGCTCTCGCGACGGTCTGCGCCCTGCCCGAGCCCGGCGATGCGCCCGGGCACGAGCACGTTGAACGCCCCGAGCATGTTGGCGGCCAGGGCGACCACCAGCAGCGCCAGGGCGACGCGGAGCGGGCGGGACTGGAAGTGCCGTCCCCAGTCGAACGCCTGCTGCGCCGCCACGGCGAGCACGGCGTTGACCACGGCCAGGCCCACGAAGAACAGCAGGATGCCGCCGGCGAACGCCAGGCCCATCGTGACGTACCGCCTGCGCGACTCGTTGGCCATGTTCACGATGCTCATGATGCGGATGGGGATCACCGGCAGGACGCAGGGCATCACGTTGAGGATCAGCCCCGCCAGCAGCGCCAGCGCGATGCCCGCCCAGGCGGTGTACTGCGGCGCGGCGGCGAATCGCTCGCCGTCGGCATCAGGAATCTCCCCCGCCGGCCGGGCGTCGGCGAGCCCGGCGGCCAGCTCGTCCGTCCATTGCTCCGACGCGATCGACTCGTCGCCGATCCGCACGGTCGCGACGGCGTCGAGCATCAGGTCCAGGCAGACCTTCTCGCAGATCTGCCCGGTCAGCGTTGCGCCGACGATCGCCTCCCCCGCCTCGGCGTCTTCGGGAACCGACATCTCCACGTAGATGACGGGGCGTCCCTTGTAGACGCGGTTGACCGCCCGGACGTCGCCCAGGTCGGTCTCGTAGGGTTCATCCGGCGGCCAGAGCACCCGCCCGACGTCCAGCGCCCCGGCGTCCACGGTGAGGCGCGACGGCTTCGGCTCAAATATGCCTTCGCCGCCGGGCGTCGGGCTGTAGAGCACCCATCCCTCGTCGAGATCGACCGACACCGCAAGATGGAACGTCTCGCCGGGACGCACCTGCTCGTGCGACGCGGCGGCCGTCATGGAGGCATGCTCGACCGCGGCGCGGAATCGCGGCGGCAGATCCGGCTCGCCCGTGCCGAACGGATCGCCGAACTGCCCCGCCGCAGCCTGCGTCAGAACCGCCGCAGCCGATAGTGCGAGAACCCAGCGTCTCATGCGCGTCTCCTGTCTGGAGTTACATCGCATTCTATCCGATCGCATATCCATACGCTCGCCAGCGCCGCCCGGCCGACGCAAAACGCCTTGGCGGAACG
>CAZADC010000089.1:0-10520 GCA_964483755.1 uncultured Planctomycetaceae bacterium
CGGAAGCGTCCGTCGAGCTGGTCGAGCGCCTGATCCGCAGGGAGGGGCTGGACAACGTCGCCTGGCTGTGCCTTCGCAACGAGCCGGATCAGGCCTATCGCCACGGTTCGCCTCTCTGGGGTCGCATCTTCGGCGAGACGGAGACGGACGCCAGGCCGTGGGATGAGTATGTCGAGAGGCATCGCGTGACAAGGCGGCTGCTCGTCGAGCGCGGCCTCGGCGACGACGTGCGCCTGGTGGTCGGCGACGCGGTATGGGGACACCCGCTTCGCGTCGAGCGGATCGAGCGGTGCGTCGAGTCGTTCGGCGATCTGGACGTGGGGTACTCCTATCACCACTACAATCCCGAGTACGCCGAGTATTACGCGGGCGGCGCAGATTTCCTCTATCCGGGCATGGCGGAGGAAGCTGCGATGATGCGCAGCCGCGTCGGTCCCGCCGCCGAGCTGATGATCTGGGAGTTCAACAACGCCGGGGTCGGGTTCGGAACGCTGTTTCCGGGCACCGGGCGGTTCGGCGAGGACCTCCTCGGTTCGATCGACTCGGCTGTCGAGCTGACGTGGAAGGTGCTGACCGGGCTCGCCGGCGGACTGGATGGAATGTGCCTGTGGTGCCTGTGTGACGGGTTCTGGGGGCGATCGATGATGCAGTTCGGGCTATGGCGGTTCAAGTGGGAGCACTGGAAGCCGAAGCCCGCCTTCTATTACTACGCCGCGCTGTCCCGCGAGCTTCGCCCCGGCGAGACGCTGCACCGCGTATCCGGCGGGCGCCCGGGCGTGGTCGCCGTCGCGACGCGCGGCGAGGCAATGAAGATCGCCGTGTTGAACACGCTCGATCGGCCGGTCAGGGCACGGGTGGAGCTTCCATCCGACGTCCCGGTCGGCGCGTTGAGCCACCTTCGCGTTCACCCCGCAGCGCTGCCCTCTCCTGATGAAATGCCGCTCGATGACTGGGCCGATACCGCTGCGGACGAACCGGTTGACCTGCTGCCCGGCGAGCTGCGGATTCTCCGCACCGGGCGACCCCGAGACGAAACGAAAGGATGTCCGCAATGATTCCCGTCAAGCTCACCGTTCAGCCGCAGCCGATCAGCTCGCGACCGTTCCGCGGCATCGGCGTCCAGGCGGACGCCTATCTCTACGACGAGCAGAACCGCAGCATGGGCGTCACCGAGGAAGATCTGCGCCTGTACGAGCGGCGTCTGGCGGCTGTGCGGCCGGGGATCGTCCGCATCTTCGCGCCGATCGACCACTTCAACCCCTCGCTGGACGGCGAGACGTACGACTGGTCCGCCCCGAAGGCTCGCATGCTCATCGATCACCTTCACAACGTGAAGGCGACGGGCGCGAAGGTCAACGTCTGCATGGGGCCTTGGACGAACCAGCAGATGATCGCCGACGGCATGGAGCGGACGGGTGTCGACCTCGTCGAGCACCTGATCCGCCAGGAAGGACTCGACAACATCGAGTACCTCTGCCTGTTCAACGAGCCGGACGGGATCTACCGCCACGACTCGGACACCTGGCGGACGATCTTCGGGGCCGACCGGTACGACAAGGCGCCGGACTGGTCCGACTACGTCGCCAAGAACCGCCGGACGCAGGAGATGCTCGAGCGGCGCGGGCTGTATCCCGACGTCCGCCTGATCGTGCCCGATACGGTCTGGGGGCATCCGATCCGCGTCGAGCGGATGAACCTGGCCGTGCGGGACTTCGCCGACCTCGACGTCGCCTACGGCTACCACGTGTACCAGGCCGAGTGGCCGGGCTTCTACGACGATGACACGAGATTCCGCTACCCCGGCATGGCCGCCGAGACGAGGATGTTCCGCGAACTGGTGGGCGAGCAGGCCGAGCTGGTCGTCTGGGAGTTCAACAACGCCGGCGTCCCGTTCGGCTCGCACTTCCCGGGCACGGGGCGGTTCGGCGAGGACCTGCTCGGCTCGCTGCAGAGCGGAGTCGACATCACTCAGAAGGTGCTCGTCGGGCTGCGGGAAGGGCTCGACGGGCTCTGCCAGTGGTGCCTGGCCGACATGTACTACAACTGCGGACCGAAGATCGGGCCGATGCGGTTCGGGCTGTGGCGCTACAAGTGGGAGCACTACAAGCCGCGCCCGTACTTCTACTACTACGCCGCCCTTTGTCGTGAACTCCGCCCGGGTGCGACGCTGCACCGCGTCGATTGCGCGGACCCGCGCCTGACGGCAATCGCTGCCCGCGGTGACGGGGCTCTGACCGTGGCCGTGCTGAACACATCCGACGAGCCGGTCCAAACCCGCGTGACGCTGCCCGGGGATGCTGACGGCGAACTCGGCGCAGAACGCCTTCGCATCTACCCACAGCGCCTGCCGACGCATGACGAGATGCCGGCCGACGACTGGCGAGACGCGCCGGCAAAGGACAGCGCAGTCGAGCTGGACCTCCTGCCGGCGGAGCTGACGTTCCTGCGGGCGGCAAGCGACTGAAAGCGGCAGCATCCTGGCTGGCATCCGGGATCGCCGCGGCCGAGGGCGGGCTCAGCGATAGCACGGGAACGTCCGCCAGCTGTCGGTGAACCGTTCGGTCATCTGCGGAGCGTCTCGCCAGGCGACCGACCCGTCGAGCCGGGCGACGTTGCCGCCCTCGCCGCCCATCCCCCAGCTGTCGGTCCTGACGGCGGGGCGGACGAGATAGACGGAATCGGTCGACGGGCCGCGCACCGCGCCGGAGCGGGTGTGCGGTGTGACGACCCACCGGTCCGCGAAGCCGTACTTGCAGCGCACGTTCATGTCGCTGAGCAGGATGAGGTCCGGCGGATCGGACAGGCCCAGGGGCATGCCCGCTTGGCGGGTGGCGAGATGATCTTTCCCGCCCCAATAGGTGTACCCGAGGAACGACGGGTGCAGCGGACCGAGTGACGGGTCCCACGCCATGCCGTAGAGGTTCGGGCACTCGAGCATTTCCCGGCCGCCGGTGTAAGGCGTAAGGGTCTCCTTCATGTGCGGGCTCATGCGGATCGCCCAGTCGATCCAGGGCTTGGTCGGGTGCCAGGCATCGCTGGGCAGCTCCTCCCGCCAGTCCTCGGCGTAGAGAAGGACGCCGAGCGTCAGCCCGCGGACCCTTGATCCGCAGGTCGCGCGCCGCGCCAGCTCGCGGGTCAGCGTCAGCGTCGGCATGAGGATCGACACGAGCAGCACGATGATCGCAATGACCACGAGGAGCTCGATCAACGTAAAGGCTCGCGCCCTCGTCGGGCTCCGCCTGACGGGCGCAAGAATGCACGAGGCGACTGACCCCGGATCGGCTTTGCGCATTCGGATAGACATGGCGAGGCTTGCGATCTGAATGTCTCGATTATGCCACAGCACAGGGGAGGCTGCACACCAAAAAGTGCGGCCGATTTCCGCGCGGCGGTCTGGCGACCGCGGGTCAGCGTGGGGTGCCCGCCCCTTGTCGGTGTCGATGATCGGGGGGGGCAGAAACTTTCGGGCCGCCAAGTCTCGCCGGGGCAATGCTTTGGGTTTTGCGGATTCGCTGTCGCCCGCCTGTGGATAACCTGTGAGCAACTCGCGTACAAGCCTCCCCGGCCGCGCGGGTGTCGTCGCTAACCCCTTCCGCACGTGAGTTTTGCTTGATTCACACCGCCCTGTCGTGGACGATGAGTTATCCACACTGACTCGACACACCCCCGGAGGTACCGAGCAATGACTCTACGGATCATCGCAGTTGTCGCCGCCCTGTGCTTCTGCCTGATCGGACTGACGCGGGCAGCCGACACCCCGCCGCCGGTCAAGAACTACTTCAACTTCGGGGCCGACGGACTGTACTTTTTCACCGACGCCTGGTCGCTGCGCAGCGACCCCGGCCGCGGATGGGTTTCATTGAAGGTCCGCGGAGACGAGTTTCTTTCGGCGACCGAGGACGGCGGCGCCTTCGCCTTCAAGGACGGCGAGTCGTTCACGACCCGCTTCCCGGATCACGGGAACATCACGCACGACCAGAACGTCGGGCGGATCGGGAGCGTCGCGGACGGGACGTACCTGTTGAGGGTCACTCCGCGATGGACCCGCCCGGCGGCCGAGCTGTATGTCGGCTTCAACGCCGAGGGCGAACAGAAGCTCATCATGTATCTCGGCGATGACGTCGCCTTCGTGAGGATGGGCAGTGTCGAGCGCGAAGGCCGGACGTGGTGGCAGCAGCTCGTGCGCCCGGACGCCGGGGGACTGACCGAAGGACAGGGCGCCCTGCTGGTCCACGAGAGCGGCCGGGCCGTGGCGATCAACGCCCCCTGCAGCGCCGGCGCCGTACCCACGCCGGACGGCGCCAGTGCCTTCGGGCTGATCTTCGACGTGAAGGGCTTCGCAGCCAACTCCATCCCGCTGGCCATCGAGCCGGAGATTCACCAGGAGAGCTTCGTCTACAAGCCGGGCTTCGACGTGACCAGCAGCGACGACCCGGACAAGAAGACGCTCGGAGCGACCCGCGGCGTGATCAACCCCATCTACGGACCCGACACCAAGCTGGACTTCAACATCGAGTTCGGCTGGCTGGCGGATCGTCCGTTCGACGGGGCCGTCGAGCTCGACGTGCGGCACGCGATCCATGGCCCGCACTTCTATGAACGCAAGACGCTCGAAGGCGTCAAGCCGGACGAGAACGGGCGCCTCTCCGTCCACTTCGATCCGGAATTCGACATGCCCGGCGTCAGCGACGTGTGGGGGCGCATCGTCGATGCCGACGGCCGGGTGCTGTGGGTCAGTCGGTATCGCATGGCCTGGGACTGGCCGAGCTACGAGCCGGAGATCCGCGTCCAGCCGGACATGAAGGAGTTCTGGGACGCGACGCTCGCCGAGCTTCGCGACCAGCCCCTCGACGTGAAGGTCAAGCGTGTGTTCGAGGACCATCCGGTGCTCGAGGTGTACGAGGTGTCCTACACCGGGCTCGGCGGCGAGCGGGTCTACGCGGCGATATACGTGCCCAAGGGCGCCGACAAGCCCTTGCCCGCCATCGTCGGCAGCCATCCCGGCTCGACGGACTACGGGATCAAGAAGAACAAGAAGGGCCTCTACGGCAGCCGCATCCGCCAGGACCTGCGGTTCGTGACGATCAAGCCGTTCCTGCGGAACAAGCCCGGCGAGGACCCCGGCTTCAACAAGCCGTGGTGGGGACCGCTGGGCGACCGGGACGACTACGTCGCGCGGAAGTGGTACTGCATGATGGTCCGCGCGATCGACTACCTCGCCACCCGTCCGGACCTGGTGGACATGGACCGGATCGTGGCGGCCGGGGGATCGCAGGGCGGTGCGCTGGCGCTGGTGACCGCGGCACTGGACGACCGGGTGAGCTACTGCTTCGCCGACTGCCCGTCCAACGGCCAGCCGTACGAGATCATGGAGTACTACGGCAGCTTCGGGCCGAGCAAGGGCGCCGTGCCGGCCGGGCGGACCTTCGAGCAGGTCGCCGCGATGCTCAGCTACTACAACCCGGTGAATTTCTGTCCGTGGATCGAGAGCCCGGCCTATGTCGGAAGCAACATCGGCGACCTGACGGTGCACTCGATGGGCCCCCTGGCGGCCTACCACAACCTGACCGCCCTCGACGAGGACCAGAAGGCGTTCTACCCCGGCTTTACGCACTTCCACGGAAGCGGTCCGGGACTTCACGCGAAGCGGAAGGAAATCTACGAAAAGATCGCCGGGCCGCCGATCGAGGCGAAGATGCCCGAGCCCGACGAGAAGTGAAGACCGGCTGGCGGTTCGCGCCCCCTGAGATCAAGGATGCCGTGAAATGTCCCGCAGGCAGATCATTCTCATCATGACGGATACCCAGCCGGTCGACGTGGTCGGCTGCTACGGGAACTCCCAGGCGCTCACGCCGCAGCTCGACCGGCTCGCCGGCGAGGGCGTGCGGTTCGACGCCGCCTACTGCTGCCAGCCGGTCTGCGGACCGGCGCGGGCGGCGATGTTCACCGGAACCTACCCGCACTCCAACGCCTCGTGGGCCAACACGATGGCGCTCGATCAGCGGACGCTTCACGTCGGCCAGCGCCTCACGCGAGCCGGCGTCCGCACGGGCTACGTCGGCAAGTGGCACCTCGACGGGTGGGAGTACTTCGGCGAGGGCGTCTGCCCCGACGGCTGGGCGGACGAATACTGGTACGACATGCGCCGTTACCTCGACGAGCTCAGCGAGGAAGAACGCCGCAAGTCCCGCCGTACGGACTGGTATAAGGACTCCGATTTCTCCGTCGAGAAGACCTTCGGCCGTCGATGCTCGAACAAGGCCGTCGACTTCGTCGAGAAATTCGCCGACGAGGACTTTCTGCTGGTCGTCTCCTACGACGAGCCGCACCACCCGTTCGTCTGCCCGGGCGAGTACCACGAGATGCACGCCGGGACCCGGCTGCCGGTCAAGGAAAACGTCACCGACCCGCTGACCGACAAGCCCGAGCACATCCGCCTCGCAGCGCAGGCCTACAACGGCGGGCGGCGCGAGCCGACCGATCCGGTCGAATCCGTCACGCATCGCGACTACCTGGCGTGCAACAGCTTCGTGGACAATGAGATCGGGCGCGTGCTCGACGCGGCGGAGCGGTGCGCCCCCGACGCCCTGATCATCTACACCGCCGATCACGGCGCCTCGATGCGCAGCCATTCGCTGTCGGACAAGCTCGCCGCGATGTACGAGGAAATCACGCGCATTCCGCTGATCGTCCGCTGGCCGGGACAGGCCCCGGCCGGGGCGGCGTCGCGTCAGCTCGCCAGCCACGTCGACCTGGTCCCGACGATGCTGGATTACTTCGGCGTGGAGATTCCCGAGCTCCTGCAGGGGCGCTCGCTCCTGCGGACGTTCGCCTCGCCGGACACGGCGACGCGCGACGAGCTGTTCATCGAGTTCAACCGCTACGAGATCGACCACGACGGGTGGGGCGGCTTCCAGCCGGTGCGGTGCGTCGTGGACGGGCGGTACAAGCTCGCCGTCAGTCTGCTCGACGAGACCGACGAGCTGTACGACCTGCGCGACGACCCGCAGGAGATGACGAATCTCATCGACTCGCCCGAGCACGCCGACGTCCGCGACGCCCTGCACGAGAAGCTGCTGGCGTGGATGGACGAGACGCGCGACCCGTTCCGCGGGTACCACTGGGAATGCCGTCCCTGGCGCGGCGACGCGAAGCCCGACTGGCGCTGCCATGGCATGACGCGCCAGCGCGTCCCCGACGTCGGCGAGCGCGAGCAGCTGGACTACGACACCGGCCTGCCCGTCACCGAGTACACCCGGCCGAAGTAGCGCATCGGTGGCACAGGCCTGCCTGTGGAGGGCCCGGCGCCGTGCCTTCCCTCGGTGCCATGCTTCCCTCGGGAAGCATGCTCCAACCGAGCGGGGGCATCACACCATCAGGAGATACTCGTGCCGGCCCCGCTGTGCCGGCGCGGTTCTGTCGCCGCATCGATGTTGCCGCCCGCAGCGGGCCTCAGAACCACCACGCCTCGCCGACGGGCTGGCGGAGGATGACGCCCTGGAGGTACTCGACCGCCTTCTCGAAGCCCTCGCCCATGCTCATCAGCGAGTCCTCGTGCTCGATCGAGATCACGCCGTCGTAGTCGTACATCCGGAGCATGCTGACGAACGGCTTCCAGAACTCGTCGCCGTGCCCGTAGCCGACCGTGCGGAATATCCAGCCGCGGTCCTTCACCTCGCCGTAGCTCTTGGGGTCGAGGTTGCCGACCGTCCCGGCGTTCCACGTGTGGATCGCGCAGTCCTTGGCGTGCACGTGGAAGATGCACTTGTTCTCGCCGAGGAACCGGGCGGACTCGACCGGGTCGATGCCCTGCCAGAAGAAGTGGCTGGGGTCGAGGTTCGCGCCGAGCTGATTCCCGGCCGCCTTGCGAAGACGCACGATGTCCTCCGGCGTGTGCAGCACCATGCCCGGATGCGCCTCGAAGGCGATCTTCACGCCGTGCTTCTTCGCGAAGTCGTTCTCCTTGCTCCAGAACGGGATGATCACCTTGTTCCACTGGTAATCGTGGGCTTCGGCGAACTCGTCCGGCCAGGGGCAGGTCACGAAGTTCGGCGTGCGGTCCTGCGGGCCGCCGCCGGGGCAACCGGAGAAGTTGATCACAACCGTGTCGAACTCGGCCGCCAGCATAACGGCGTCGCGATGGGCCTTGCGATGCTTGTTGGCGATGTTCTTGTTCGGGTGGACCGGGTTGCCGTGGACGGCGACGCCCTGGACCTCCATGCCGCGATCGGCGATCTTGGCCTTGAGGTCCTTGAGCTTCGTCTTGGTCTTGTGGATGCCGGCGAGGTCCCACGGGTCGCCGGGGTAACCGCCGACGGGCAGCTCGATCGCGTCCAGTCCGACCTTCCTGCAGTAGTCCAGCGCGTCGTCGATGGACATCCCGCCGAAACACGCAGCCATGACGCCAAGCTTCATGATGGGGCTCCTTCGTTGGTGGCTCGATTTGCTCGCAAGGCGTGCATTATCCGCCCGCCCCGCGCGAATGCAAGCACGGCGCGGACGTGCATCCTGCGTCGCCTCCGGTACAATGCCGGTTCACGCGAACGCCAGCCCGACGGAGCGCAGTCATGAGTCTCGAAATCGCCGAGGACGTTCAGGCGCATTGCACGATGGTGCGCCAATTCACGTATCATCTCGTGTGGCGGCCGGTGAGGGACTACGTTCCCGGCGCGCAGGTCGAGCTGCGGTCGGGGCGCCTGCGATCGTTCCATACCTGGACGTTCATGCGCATGGAGGCCGGGCCGAACGCCGACGTGACCTGGCGCTGGAAGGTCCGCCCGACCGCGGGCGAGCGGTGGGCGAACCGCGAGCGCGTCCGCCTGCGCGCCCGCCTGCCGTACGGCGTGAAGCGCGGCGAGAGCGTGTCGTTTCACCTGACGGCCGTGCCGGGGACGTTCGCGGGCGTCGACGAGACGCTGTCGGTCTGGACGATCGACGTGCCGAACAACTTCGCGCCCGCCGACGACATCCCGGCCGTGCGGGAGGAGGGCAGCGAGTGCGTGCTGACGCTCGTCGCCGGCCCGGTCGAGCGCCTGGAGGTGTGGAGCCGTCCGATGGCGCTGGCTGACGGGACCGTGCGGACGTGCGTCGTGCCGACCGACCGGTTCGGAAACCCCGCGCGCTTCGAGGCCGACGTGCCGCTGACGCTTACGTGGAACGGTGCGTCACAGGAGCACCCGCTGCGGGAGACGCTGATTCTCGATCTGCCCGCGCCGGACGCGCCCGTCGGCCGAGCCGTCGCCGCGGTGCCGATGAGCGCCCTCGCCCCGCGGGAGAACGTCGCCAACGGGCGGCGCGAGGACGGGCGTCTGACGGTCACGGGCAACCCCGTCTGGCGGGACGCGCCGCAAGGCCTGCGCCCGGCGTTCGGGGAGTTCCACTGGCACACGGAATTCTCCGGCGACGGACAGCGCCCCATCGACGAGGCGCTGCGCTGCGCCCGCGACGAGCTGAACATGGACTTCACCGCCCCCGGCGACCACAACCCGCGCGGCGAAGCGTGGGACGCGACGGTCGGGGCCATCGAGGCCGCGGACGAACCGGACCGCTTCGCGACCCTCTTCGGCTGGGAGATGGGCTCGGACCGCGGGCACGAGAACTACTACTTCACCGATCCGCATCATCCGATGGTCTGCGGCGGCGCGGCCGGGGTCTCGCACGGACGGCCGGGCGAGCACGAGCACATCCTGCAGGCCCAGAGCGACTTCATCGCAATTCCGCACCACACCAACGCCGTCGCGGAGACGCGGAAGGTCGAGGACGACTCGCCGATGTGGCACCCGTACCCCTGGGGCGAGCCGGCGCCGTTCCGGCGGCTGATCGAAATCATCCAGGGGCGCGGCAACCAGGAGCGGGAGGTGTACGGCGACGCCTGGTGCGGGTGGCATCAGAACAACGGCTCCAGCGCGCAGGCCGCACTGGCGATGGGGCACCGCCTGGGCTTCACCGGCGGCACGGACAACCACGCCGGCTGGCCGGGGCGGGCCTTCTCCAGCGCCGAGGGACCCGGACGCCAGCCGCCGCACACGGTCATCCTGACCGGGCTCTGGACGCCCCGCATCGAACGGCAGGACGTGTTCGACTCGCTGTTCGCCCGCCGGACGTGGGTAGCGTGGAACACCCGCGCGATCGTGTGGTTCACCGTCAACAACGTGCCCGCCGGGGGAGAGCTGAGCGTGGCCGCGGGGGAGGAGCTGACAGCCGACCTTCGGCTCAGCGCCTGCGACGCCCTCCAGACGGCCGAGATCGTCAGCGACGGCCAGACCGTATGGCAGGAATCATTCGACAGTCGGGACGTGGAAATCGACGCGCCGCTCGGGGCCGCCGACCGCGACACGCACTTCTACTTCCGCGCGCTGCAGCGCGACGGCGGCATCATCTACGCCAGTCCCGTGTTCGTGACGCTGGAGACGTGACCACCCGTCCGGACGGGCGAGGTAAGGCGAAGCCGGCGCCGCCCGCGAATCACGCGGCCGCGACTTTCGGATTCAGGTGTGCCGGGACCGTCTGGTCGCGCTGCT
>CAZADC010000090.1:0-10508 GCA_964483755.1 uncultured Planctomycetaceae bacterium
CCGCGTCGGCCGAGCACCTGTCGAAACACCCCGTTGCGAAGGCGGTGGTGGAGGTCGCCGAGAAGGCGAACGTCGAGCTCAGCGACCCCGCCGACTTCCAGGAGGTCATGGGCAAGGGCGTCCGGGCGCACCTGGACGGGGAGACCGTGCTCGTCGGACGGCGGACCTGGCTGGCCGAGGAGGGGATCGACTTCTCCAGCATGTCCGATCCGGAGTTCGCCGAGCCGGAAGGGCTCAGCACACTCTACGTCGTCCGCGACGGACGCCTGCTGGGGTGGATCGGGCTGGAGGACCGCACCCGCGACGAGGCGCGTCGGGCGATGGACGAGCTTCGCGAGCTCGGGCTGCGGGAACTGGTGATGGTCACCGGCGACCGCTGGTCGGTCGCGCGGCGCGTGGCGCGGGAGATGGGCTGCACCGAAGTGCAGGCCGAGGTGCTCCCGTCGGACAAGCTGGACCTGGTCGCCGCGCTGAAGGAGGAGGGGCATCGCGTGGCGGTGGTCGGCGACGGCGTGAACGACGCGCCGGCGCTGGCGGCGGGCGACCTGTCGATCGCGATGGGAGCCGCCGGGAGCGACGTGGCGATCAACTCCGCCACGATCGCCCTGATGAACAACGACCTGCGCCGCCTGCCGTTCCTGATCCGCCTGTCGCGCCGGACGGTGGGGCTCATCCACCAGAACCTCCTGTTCGGGCTGGGCTTCATCACGGCGTTCGTGATTCTTGCGGGCTTCGGCGTCCTGCCGCCCATCTGGGGCGCGCTGCTGCACATGCTGGCGGCGACGTTCGTGATCTTCAACAGCGCCCGCCTGGTGCGGTTCGGCGAGGAGCTTCACGCCCACGACGAGGCGGCTCGCCAAAGGCCGCAGCGCCGGCGCCGCGTGGAAGCGGTGCCCGCCACGTAGCGGGCGTTCCCGCCGCGGTCGCGACGGGTCCGAACACCCCTCAACTTGCGGAACGGAAATGACGACGCGTCTTGGGCAGCGCCAGAATCAGCACGACGACGGCGGCGACGATCGCCGCGACGATCGCGTGCGCCCGCAGCCCGCCGAGACGCAGCATCTCGCCCAGCGCCGGCCAGAAGGAAACCGCCGCCAGCAGGACGAGCGCCGCGCCGCTCAACACCACGGCGATCCAGTAGGCCCAGCGGCGCCCGCGGATGAAGAATCCCCAGAACAGCCAGCCCGCCGCGCCGCCGACGATCAGCCCGCCGGCGAGGACGAAGCCCTCCACCGTGTGCCAGGCCTGCAGCGACAGGACGATCAGCGCCGCCAGACCGGCCGCGACGGCGGCGATCTGCCCGACCCGCCCGAGCAGCACCGGCGCTTCGGGCATGCCGGAAACGCCCTCGCTCGCCTCGAGCTGGCGCGTCTGGAACAGCGCGACGCCCGCCGCCAGCAGGGCGCCGGTGTAGGCGATGCAGTAGAGCAGCGCCTCGGCGACGTAGACGGCCGGGATCGACTTGCCCTCCGTCAGGGCGTCCAGCGGGTAGAAGTAGGTCAGGTTCGGCGCAACCCATCCGAGCCCGCGAAGGACGAGGATGTCCTGGTGGCGACCGAACAGGAACGGGTGCATCGAGCCGAGCGCGAACACGGCCGCACAGATCAGCAGCGTGAGAATCTGCCCGAGGCGCGTGCTCGCCGCCACCGCCGTCGCCGTCAGGACGATGACGGCCATGAACATCAGACCGATGCCCACCAGCAGCTCCGGGCGGATGTCCTGGGCGAAGGGCACGACGGTCCATCCCTTTCCGATGAACGCGATGAGCCCCATTGCGACGGTCATCGCCAGCATCGCCGACCAGACGGCCGCGGCGACGAAGGTCCATCCGAAAAGCAGGTTGCCGAACATCGCCGTCAGCAGGACGACGCCGAGCGAGGCGAAGCCGATGACGATGACCGGCCAGTCGATCGGATCGCTGGCGGCGGGGGTGACTTTGTGGCGGACGGTCATCAGGAACACGAGTGTGCAGAGGTAGTACGCCACGGCGACGGCGGCCGTCACGCCGGCGAACTTGCCCAGCACGAAGGTCGAACGGCGGACCGGCTTGGAGATGACGGTCAGCGCCGTTCGGTCGCGGATCTCGCGGGACAGGGCGCTGCTGGCCGCGAACGCCGCCACGAGCAGGCCCGACACGAGCAGCGTGCTGAGCCCGAGGTTCTCCATCATCCGCTGGTCGGTGGTGTGGTAGTCGGCGCCGACCGTCCACCCGGTCAGCGGGAGCGACAGCACCAGCACGGCGAACGTTACGACGATCAGCACGCCGTAGATGGGCTGGCGGATCGTCTGGAGAAACGTGTTTTGACAGATGGACCAGAACCGAATCATCGCGAATCCGTAGTGAGAGTATCGACCGGCCCGACGGCTTGCGCCCCCGGGCGCGGGCGGGTCGTGCGTCCGCACACTCGTACGCCGGACGCGCCGGAAGGTTTGCGCGACGGGTCGGAATTGTAGGCCGATCCCGCAGTCAACGGCAAGGACAACGCACATGGTCTTACAGAGACGCGGCAAGAGCGCGGCGGTCGTCGGGGCCCTGCTCCAGCTCGCCTTCACGGCCGCCATGGTGGCGCTGTGGCTGACGACCGGCTCGGCGGCGGCGATGGCGTCGACGGTTCTCCTGGCCGGCGGCGTGCTGGTCTGGGCAATGACGGCGCTGCTGTTTTACGCCCGCCAGATGGAGCGCCGCGAGGCGATGGAGCTCGAGGAGATCGCCCGCACCGGCGAGACGGGCGCGGGCATCTTCGAGGGCGAGGACGTCGAGGGGCGTCCTGCCGCGCGGCGGCGGGCGTGGATCGAGCGATGGCTCGTCGGCGCGTTCACGCTGCTGTGGGCGGCGTACGACGTGGGACTCGCCCTGCTGCTGCTCGGCGCCCTGTCGGGCGGTCCGGGCGAGCCGGCCGGCGGCGGCGCCGTGGGAATGGTCTTCTGCGTGCTCGTGGCGTTCCTGGGGTTCCTCCTCAGCCGTTACGCCACCGGCATGAGCCGCCGGAAGGAGTGGCGTCCGCTTCGCGCGTCCGGCAGCTACCTGCTGCTGTGCGTTCTGTTCGTGGCCGCGACGGCGGTGGCGTTCGGCGCACGGACGCAGGGCTACGACGGCGTCGGGCGGATCGTCGCCTGGGTTGCGGTGGCGGCGCTGTTCGTCCAGGCGGCGGAGCTGCTGCTGAACTTCGTGATGGACCTGTACCGCCCGCGCGTCCCGGGGCAGGAGCAGCGCCTCAGCTACGACAGCCGCCTGCTGGCGTTGATGGCCGAGCCGGGACGGGTCGGTCGCTCGCTCGCCGAGGCGGTCAACTACCAGTTCGGCTTCGAGGTTTCCAAGACCTGGTTCTACCAGCTCGTGGGCAAGGCGTTCGTGCCGCTGGTGGTGCTGGCGGCGCTGGTGCTGATCGGGATGACGTCGATCGTGGTCGTCCCCGCCGGTGAGGAGGCCGTCGTCCTGCACTGGGGGCGTCCCCAGGAGTATCGCGTGCTGTCGCCGGGTCTGCACTTCAAGTGGCCGTGGCCGGTGGACACCGCGACGTGGTTCGACACGGGCAAGGTCCGGCAGGTCATGCTGGGCGCCGGGCGAGAGCGGACCGAGCAGGAGCTCGAGACGACCCGGGTGGACAAGGGGGTCTTCAAGGGGCGCGAGCTGCTGGTCTGGACGCAGGAGCACGGGCGGCGCGAGGAGCTGGACTTCATGATCGCGATCCCGCCCGACCGCGTTGATCCCGAGGACGCGGCCGACCAGCAGCGTCCGCCGGTGAACCTGATCAAGCTCGTGGCGATCGTGCAGTACAAGATTGACGACGTGTACAAGTGGGGATTCGATGTGAAGGACGCCCCGCGCCTGCTGGAATATGCCGCGTATCGGGAGATGACCCGCTACTGCGCCAGCGCGACGCTGACCGAGCCCCTCCCCGGCGAGACCGACCGTCCCGAGGCGATCATGACCTACGGGCGCAAGCAGGCGGCGGACGAGCTCCGCCGGCGCATTGCCGACGCCGTGGGAGCCGACGGGCTCGATCTCGGCGTGAACGTCACCTACGTCGGGCTGCTGGCGGTCCATCCGCCGGCCAAGGCGGCCGAGGCGTTCGAGGAGGTCTTCAAGGCCGAGCGGAAGCAGGATCTGCTCCGCTACCAGGCCGAGGCGGAGGCGAACGCCACGCTTGCCCGTATGGCGGGCGAACCGGCCGACGCCCTGAAGCTGGCGCTGTCGATCCGCAAGCTCGAGGAGCTCTCGAGCCTGACGAGCCTGGAGCAGCGAGACGCGTTCGAGGCGGAGCTGGTCGACGACATCGCCCGCATCCGGGAGGACATTCGCACGCTGGAAGAGGAGATCGCGCGCGAGCGCCTGCTCGGACAGACCGGCGACGCCGGACGCACCGCGCGCCAGCAGCTTCGCGACGAGCAGGAGGAATACCTCGGGCTGCTGGAGCGCATCGCGGAGGCGGGGCGCTCGTACGATCTTGGCTCGGCCGTCGCGGCGGCGCAGGCCGAGACCGACCGGCGCTTCGCCCAGGCGGCCGGCGAGCCCGCCGCCCAGGTCGCCCGCGCCCGCGCCGAGCGCTGGAAGACCGAGCTGAGCGAGAAGGCCCGCGCCGAGCTGTTCCGCAGCGAGCTGCTGGCCTACGAGGCGAGCCCCAACGTGTACATGCTGGACCGATGGCTGGACGTGCTGGACCGCGTGCTGCCGTCGGTGACCAAGTACATCCTGGCCGCCGATCGCAACCGGTTCGAGCTTCGCCTGGACTGGAAGCGCGAGCCGGGACTCATGGAAGGCGTGACCTTCGGACAGGAGCAGCCCGCCGTGCCGCAGCGGTAGCGGCGAGCGACGCGACGGACGAATTGAATGAGCCCGCGTTGAGACGGACGTGGAAGGGAAAATGCACATGAGAAGTCACATCGGAATGGTGATCCTGGCCGGGCTGGTCGTGCTGGTGCTGCTGATCAGCACGGTCGCCTACAAGGTGAGCTTCATGGAGTTCGGCGTCATCCGCACGTTCGGGGCGACCACGAAGGTGGTCGACGGGCGGACGGAGGCGGGGCTGCACTTCAAGGCGCCCTGGCCGATCCAGCGACTGATCCGCTACGACGCGCGGACCTTCGTCTTCGAGGACACCGCCGGCGAGGTGCCCACCCGCGACAAGCAGAACCTGCTGGTCACGATGTACTGCGCGTGGCGCATCTCCGACCCCGCCGACTTCCAGACCACCCTGACGACGGCGTCCAACGCCGAGTCGTTCATCCGCGACCTGCTCCGCAGCGCCAAGAAGGATGCGATCTCCGGCAAGGACATGTCCGCGCTGGTCAACACCGACCCGGCGAAGATGGAGATCCCCGAGGTCGAGCAGCAGGTGCTCCGAACGATCCAGCGCCAGGCCGCCGACAGCGGCTACGGCGTGGAGATCGTCCGCGTCGGGATCAAGAATCTCGGGCTGCCCCAGCCGGTCAGCGAGACGGTGATCGAGGCGATGAAGGAGGAGCGTCAGCGGGAGGTGCGGCGATACGAGGCCGCCGGCGAGGCGCAGGCGACGGCGATCCGTGTCCGCGCCGAGACCGCCGCCCAGCAGATTCTCGAGTTCGCCCGACGGCGGGCGGCGGCGATCCGCTCCGAGGGCATCCGCCGGGCCGCCGAGGCGTACGCCGAGTACGAGGGCAACGAGCAGTTCAGCATGTTCCTGCGGTACCTTGAGTCGCTGGAGACGGAGCTCGCCAGCCGGTCCGTCATCGTGCTCGACGCCTCGCAGCTTCCGGCGATCGAGTGGTTCCGCAAGGGTCCGTCGCTCCCCGAGGCGCCCGCGCCGCCCGCAGCGACCCGACCCGCGACCGGACAGGCGGGAGGCGAGTGACCCATGGCTGAAGACCTTCACCGACATCCTCATGACGGTGCCGAAAACGACCTCGACGTCGCCGCCGGTCGGGCCGAGGACGAGGCGCAGCGCTCGCTCGCCGACGCGCTGCGGGTCAGCTTCCGCCTGCTGACGGTCATCATGATCGTCTTCGTCGCCCTGTTCCTCTGGACGGGCGTCGAGACGATCCAGCCCGACGAGGTCGGCGTGAAGACCTTCTTCGGACGGATTACCGACACGGCCGAGGAGGGCCTGGAGTTCGCCTGGCCTTTCCCGATCGGGCGGATCATCACCGTCTCGACCAAGGCGCAGAGGACGACGATCGAGGACTTCTGGATGTTCGAGACGGCCGAGGAGCGGACCCGCCCGCTCAGCGAGCGGAGCACCAACCAGCCCGGCCTGAGACCGGGCTACGACGGGGCGCTGCTCACCGGCGACCGCGGACTGCTGCACGTCCGCCTGAACTGCACCTACAAGGTCGGCAACGTGCAGAACTTCGTGACCCACGTCGCCGACAGCGCCGACGATCCGAAGGTGATCGAGACGATCCGCTCGGCCGTGTGTAAGGCGGCGATCCGCGCCGGCGCGACGCGGACCGTCGACGCCCTCCAGCGGATGGAGCGGACCGCGTTCGCCGCGCAGGTGCGGCGCGTCGCTCAGGACGAACTCGACGGACTCGATACCGGTATAGAGATCACGGAGCTGCTGGCGCCGGAGGCGACCTGGCCGATCCGGGCGCTGCCCGCCTACAACGCCGCCCAGCGCGCGGTCAGCGAGGCCGAGCGGAAACGCAACGCCGCTCGCGGCGAGGCGGAGAAAACTCTCCACGACGCCGCGGGAAGCATCTACCCCGAGTTGGTCGGCAGGGACGTCTACCGCATCGGCATCGAGGTCGACGAGGCCGAGCGAGGGGGGAACCTGATCGAGGAATACAACGAGGCCCGCAACGCCGGCGATACCGAAAGGGCGCAGCGACTGCTGGAGCGGATCGACGAAATCCTCCTCAGCAACCGCCTCGGCGGCTCGGCCAGCCGGATCATCGCCGAGGCCCGCTCCGAGAAGACGGCGATCGAGCAGCAGGTGCTCAGCCGCGAGCGGCGCTTCCGCGAGTTGCTCCCGCGGTACGAGGAGTCCGGGCAGTTCCTGCTGGCGCGCCTCTGGGCGGCGACGCGGGACCGGATTCTCAGCAACGCGCTGGTCGAGAAGTTCTATGTCCCCGGCGGCGACGGCCCGCCGACGGTCATCTACGTCAACCGCGATCCGGGCATTGTCAACGAGATCCAGCGGGAGATGTCCCGCGAGGACAATCCGCAGGAAGGGCAGTAGACGCTCGCGACACGCCGTCGCACTGCGCGAAGCGTGCAATGAGGCCGACACCCCGGCCGGGAGCGCCGAAACGGCATGGCCGAAGACGATTACGTAATTCAGACGGCTCGACTGACCAAGACCTTCCGCGACTTCTGGCTGCGGGAGAAGGTCACCGCCGTCGCGGACCTGAACCTCGAGATCGCCCCGCGCCAGGTCTTCGGGCTGCTCGGTCCCAACGGGTCGGGCAAGTCCACTACGCTCAAGATGATCCTCGGGCTGCTGTTTCCGACCCGCGGGCGGATCAGCGTGTTCGGTCGTCGACCGACCGACGTGGGAATCAAGGCGCGGATCGGCTTCCTCCCGGAGGAGTCTTACCTCTACCCGTTCCTCGACGCGACCGAGACGCTCGACTACTACGGGCGCCTGTTCCACCAGTCCCGCCGCGAGCGGAAGCGCCGCACCGGGATGCTGCTGGACATGGTCGGCCTGTCGCGGGTCGCCTACCGGCGCGTCGGCGAGTACTCCAAGGGCATGCAGCGGCGCATCGGGCTCGCCCAGGCGCTCATCAACGATCCCGACCTGCTGATCCTCGACGAGCCGACCAGCGGGATGGACCCGGTCGGCACGCGCCAGTTCAAGGACCTCATCCGCACGCTCGCCGACCGCGGCAAGACGGTCCTGCTGTCCAGTCACCTGCTCGCCGACGTCGAGGACGTCTGTCAGCAGGTCTGCGTTCTCTACGGCGGCCGACAGCGCAAGGAAGGACGTCTGGACGACCTGCTGGCCCAGCGCGGACTGACCCAGATCGTCGCGCAGGAGCTGGACGAGGAGACGCTGCAGCGCGTGCGGAACGTGCTGTCCGAGGCGGGGCGGGAGATCGCCGAGATCAGCACGCCGCGGGATCGCCTGGAGTCGCTGTTCCTGCGGATCGTCAGCGAAGCCCAGGAGCAGCGCGTCGAGACCGGCGGGGCGGTCGGCACGGGCGAGGTGGCCGAGTTCCTCCGCGAGGCGAGCACGACCGAGCCGGCCGAGGTGCTCCAGCGCCTCGTGGAACCGGAGGAGGAAGGCGCCGAAGGCGAGACGCCCGAAGAGGTCGAACAGCCCCCCGCGCCGCCCGAGCCGCAGGAGGAGGTCATCGAGGAGCTCGTCGAGTCCGAGACGCCGGCCGGGCCGGAGCCCGTCGAGCCGTCGAAGTCCCCGGCGCCGCCCGGGCCGTCCGAGGAGAAGAAGCCCCGGCGCGCCCGGCCGCGGGAGGACGTCGACCGCGGCGTGCTGGACGACCTGCTGGAAGGCGACGGCGAGCGAGGAGGCCCCTAGATGCGCAGCGTCTGGGCCGTCGCACGACAGACCTTCGCCCAGTGCCTGCGGATGCGCGTCGCCGGGCTGTTCATCGTGCTGCTGGCGGGCGCGCTGGCGGCGATGCCCCTGTTGATCCAGGGCGAATCCGGACCCGCCGAGTCCGGCGGTACGACGCTCGCCTCCCGCATCCGGACGTTCCTGTCCTACTCGGTGAGCCTGACGGGGATGCTCCTGATTCTCGTGACCGTCTTCCTGTCGGTCGCCGTCATCAGCGACGACGTCCGCACCAAGCAGATTTTCAGCATCGCCACCAAGCCGCTGCCGCGATGGCAGTACGTCGTCGGGCGCTGGGCGGGCGTGGTGCTGCTCAACGCGCTGCTCCTGGCGGCCGCGGGGGCGGCGATCTACGCCGTCGCGCAGTCCATGCGGGCCCGATCCGCGATCAACCCCGGCGACCGTCGTACGGTCGAGACGGAAATCTTCACCGCGCGCGAGCGGGTGCCGCCCGACCCGATCGACGAGCGCGTCGCCCAGGCGGTCCAGGCCCGCATCGAGGCGCTCAGGGGCGACGGACGCTTCGAGAGCACGCTGGAGGGATTCGTCGCCCAGGCCGACGGCGACGCCGAAGCGGGGCTGGCCGCCATGATGGAGGAAATCCACCAGCAGGAACGCCGACGCCTGCAGTCGGCCGGGCCGGGCGAGTCGATCCAGTGGACGTTCTCCGGCATCGACGCCGCCGGTCAGACCACCGCCGCCGACGGCGAGATCGCCGAGGTCTCCCGCGAGGCGGGGATGGTCCGCGTTCGCGCTCCGAACGAGGTGCTCGGTCCGCTGGTCTACGGCGGACCGGTGCGGATCAACCGCGTCGAGGGGCGCGTGACGGGCATCGGCAGGGACTTCTTCGACGCGCAGCTCGACCTGGACCAGCCGGGCGTCAGCGACCTGGACGCCGGCGAGACGGTCGGCGTCGAGGTCGACCCGATGATCCAGCTCTCCTACAAGCTCGTCCCGCCCGACAAGCCCGCCAGCGGCGTGCTCCGCAGCGCCTGGTTCGTCACGAATCCGCCGTTCTACCAGGAGATGCGCAGCGATCCGCCCGACCGGCAGGTGTCGCTGACGCTGTCGACGCGCCTGCTCGCGACCGACGAGGAGACCGGCGAGGGCGAGCTCAAAGTCCGCTACACCAACCTGCCCGTCTCGGCCGCCCCGGCCGACAACGTCAGCGTCACGGTCCCGCGCGAGAACATCGCCGTGCTCTACCCGGTAGGTGGGTTCGAGGGCAACTTCGTGCGGGCGCTGGGGCTGATCCTCGTGCAGGTGGCGTTCCTGGCGGCGGTGGGGGTGCTGGCGGGCAGCTTTCTGTCCTTCGCCGTCGGGTGCCTGGTGACCTTCATGTTCCTGCCGTTCTCGGTGGCCCGGGAGTTCCTCGTCGAGGCCGTGCGACGCAGCCCGGGCATCAGCGAGCCGATGGACCCGATCATCGCCGTCGGGCACTACGTAGTAAAGGTGATGACGTTCCTGCTGCCCGATTTCTCGAGCACGGACGCCTCGCAGACGCTCGTCCGCGGGATGTTCCTGCCTTGGACGACGCTCGGCGCGTCGATCGGGCTCAACGTCGTGCTGCGGGGCGGGCTGGTGCTGCTGCTGGCGTGCCTGATCTTCCAGCGCCGCGAGCTGGCGCGGGTGCAGGTGTGAGGAGCCGCGGATGCGACCGAAGATGCGACAACTGATCTGGCTGGGCGTCGCGGCCGTCGCGGTCGCCGTCGGCGGTCTGCTGCAGGGCCCGCTCGACGCCCGCCGCAGCGAATACGAGCTGACCGCGCCGGGCAACGTCGTCGCCGAGCAGCACCCGGAGCTGTACCTGCTGACGATCGCCCCCGGCGGGCTGCGGGCGCCGCTGGTGAACTTCGTCTGGATCCGTTCGGAGAAGCTCAAGCAGGCCGGCGTGAACTACGACGCCTGGTCCCGCGCCCGCCTGATCTGCCACCTGCAGTCGCGCTTCCCGGGCGTGTGGAGCTTCCATGCATGGAACATGGCCTGGAACATCTCCGTGACCACCCACACGCCGGA
>CAZADC010000091.1:0-579 GCA_964483755.1 uncultured Planctomycetaceae bacterium
CCACCCCGCACGACACCTTCCTCCTGCCCAGCTACTCCGGACGGGAGTGACGCCCGCCAACCCTCGCAGCGTCCGGCTCACCGGCTCGTAACGTCAGCCGCTGCCCGCCGGCCGTCTTCTCGCTGTCCGATCACCGGCGCCTCCTCCGTGCCGCGTCAGGCCTGACGGGCTCGACGCGGAACCTCGGGCCGACCTCGACCAGCCCGTCCGGCACGTGGCGGTAGCCCTGGCACTCGCCGCTCTGTCCCCGCTCGCCCGTTACGCGCCGGGCGAGGGCGGCCTCGCGGCAGACGTGCCTGAAGGCCAGCTTCGCCACCCGCTCCGGCGAGTACGCATGGATTCTCGCGACCTCCCGGCCGCTGTCCGTTAACGTCACGGTGTACTTCGGCATCAGTTCCGGAATCACCCCCGCTCGTGGTCGCAATCCGCTGCGGCGGCGGCGGCGGCGCTCGCAACGCCCCACGACGCCGGCAATCCGCGAAAGAGCCCACTGGCCCGGGCGGGAGTCGAACCCGCATGGCCCTTTCGGACCTCGGGATTTTAAGTCCCGTGCGTCTGCCAGTTCCGCCACCGGGCCGG
>CAZADC010000091.1:589-10501 GCA_964483755.1 uncultured Planctomycetaceae bacterium
CGGAAGGTGCTTCCCGCCCTGAATCTTCCGCCTTTCCCGCGTCATTGCAAGGGGTTGCGTCGCCCGCTGCATGGCCCGGCGGGTCACCGGGCGCCCCCGCTCCGGAATCTGGAGAACCCGCTGAAACGGAGGGGGAAGCTGAAGCACCCGCCGCCGGTCATCCTCATGAGCGACTCCTTGCCACCGGACGTGGATGGTCACAGGACAGCGTTTGGCTGGATCACGTAAGCCAGCAGCGCGAGAGTGAGAACGAATATCACTATCTCGAGTACGGACAATTCGCTCTTCCGAAAGCGCGGTGGAAGGTGCCGCATCTTCCTTTTCTCTTCAATCCAATCGGGTCACCTGTCAACTACTATCGGGCGTTCCGGTTTCCGATTCGGCAGCATCGTGACAGGTGTCGCAAACGGGGCGTCCTTCGAGCCTGAAGACGCAAAGCCGATTGTCCGTTACGCCGGCCCAGACTCGCCCATCTCCAGTCCGAGCCGACGGCCCATCAAATCGGCGCATCCATCCGGCGGCCTCATTGCTCCGGGTCTGCACGAGTGTGGCCACGCCCTCAACCACCACCGAACCAAGGCCGACAGGATACTGTAAAGCAGCGGCCGTCGCATCAGATCCAGGGCGTTCACTAAGGGGATGGTCAACCTCAGGACTCCACTCACGAACCATCCCGTCGACATGGGCAGCAAGTATCCGTTGCCCGTCCGGCGTGAACGCCGCGTCGTGTGCGAGAGCGATCGTGGGAAGGGACCGCACAGCCGTCCCGTCGCCAGTTCGCCACAAACCCACTGTGCCGTCGCGACCTAACCCCAGAACATGGCGGCCATCCGGGGAAAACATCTCCTGGATCAGCCGGGGATTCCCTTCAAGCCCACGAACGAAGTGGCTGGATCGGCTGTCTCCGCCCGTTCTGAACAGACGCGAATCAGCCAGCAACCATAGCCCATCTGGGCTGAATTGTGGCCCGAGTTGCCAGTTCCATTTGCCTCGCTCCTGCCAGCGGACCCGGCCCTTGTCCGCGGCCTCGGCCACGATGAGACTGCCAATCCGACCTTCGTCGACCGCGTAACAGGCCATCAAGCGACCATCAGCCGAAACCGTTGCGCCGGCCAGGCCGACCCGGCCTGCCTCCCAACGAGTGAGCTTGCGACCAGTCGTATCCCAGAAGCAGATGTTGCTGCCGCAGGTGATGAATCGCCGTCGCGGGGCATCGTAGACCACGCGGGGACAAAGACGGGTGGAATCCTCATCCTCCACCAGATCGCTGCGTCCTGTCACCCGCCAGAGCCGAACAGTGTGGTCGGCGGACCCGCTGGCGACGCTGTGTCCATCAGGAGAGAACGCGACACAACGCACGCCATCCGAATGTCCATCCCACTCCCGCAAAAGTCTCCCGGTCAACAAATCCCACAGAAGTACCTGCCGAAAGCCCGCCCCACCCACACTCGCCATCTGACGCCCGTCGGGAGAGAACGCAATTGGACTGAATATCTCCTGTTCGATGCTGTCGGGTGCGGTCGGCTGGCAATTCCATCCCGCGGAGACCGATGCCAATGAGCCGCCACAAAGACATGTGCCCTCGCCAGAGCGGACCATCAGGAGGCGGGCCAGCTTTCTTTCGAGCAGTTCTGAAAGCTCGTCGTCGGATAGTCCGGCGGCAGGACGCCGGGCAAGGTCGGCTTGCCGCGTCCGGTTCGGCCTGTGGTCCGGCATGTCTCGACGCCGCGACGGCCGCCGGCGGGGTGGCGTCCCGCGCTCCTGTATGAGCTGCCCACTGGCGACGTCCCAAACGCGGATGGTCGTTGCATCGCAGCCGGCCAGGATACGCCCGTCCTCCAGGAATACAACGGCGTCAATATCATCGCAGTGGCCGTGTAGCCGCTGCACCAGGCGACCGCTGCCCACCTCCCAGATAATGACGGTTCGATCCTCTGCCGCCGTTGCCATCCATCGGCCGCAAGGCGAGAACGCCGTCCCGCGGACTGGCCCCTGATGACCCCGCAGACAAGCCACATTGCCCACGTCCAGGGGCGGGTGAGGCGGACGAAGCGACTGCACCCAGAGGCCATCGGTTGCCTTGGCCCGTCGTTCGTTCTTCCAGCTCTGAAGCACTCGGCTCAATCGATCTCCAGGAGATCGCCAGGGCGGGGGCTCCTTCCATCCGCCCTCCGGCTCCTCGTAAGCATCCGCAGCAGCCGGAGAATCGTGCCACCAGCAGGTGTTCCACATGCACTGGAAAAGCGCAGTGGGGTGACGATTGATGAAGTGGATGTCCCGGCGGATGGCTTCTTCGAGCAGTTCGAGCATGCGACGCCTGGAATGTGCTTTCGGCATGACCGCCACAGCGTCATGCAGGTCCTGGGCCAGTCCAAAGATCATCCGCAGCTCCTTCAGCAGCTTCAGTGGCTTCGATATCGGGGGACATCATACCAGTTTCCTTCCGCAGCTTCTGCTACACGGCGCCACGGCTTCTGTCGGACACGCCATGCCGGAATCTTGCCGCACGACGGCGACCTGTCAAATTCTTGCAGAAACCGCTGTGCCGCCCCGGATATCCAGATCATACCATATCCTTGCCGCGCCGAAGGACAAGGCATTCGTGCATAACAAGTTATGCACCCTACCAACTGGTTGGCGATAGATGGTGAAGAGCGAATCAGTTGAACAAGAGCAACGTATGGAATATCTCTATCGGATGACCAACACTTGGGCGGTCGTGTGATGACAGATATGTGGACCATAGCTCAGCGGCCACTCGAACGCTTCGCCAACCGCCGGATCGGCGTATGCGAAACTTTGCAGAATCGGCTTGCATGGCCTGCTGAATGGCCGAAGCCCACTTGCTAGTCTTGCCGCGCTGAACGTATCCCAACATCCCCGCACACCAGTCTTCACGGGCATATCGACCATCGAGGAAACAGTGAATGCCATCAGGGCCCAGATACACCGATACACCGTGACGTGGTCCCAGACGCTTGGCTTCGAAACGCATTCGTGATCGAGGTAGCTCTTGGGCGCTGTCGATGCGAATATCTAGCCTCCAGCGTCGTTTGCCCGTTCGCTTGGGATCATGGATTCGCGGCTCTTCATGAACACTAAACCACCGTGTCCACTGAGGTGCCGCGATGTCGTCCAGAAACCCCTCTATCGCCCTGACAAGTTCCCCCGTGATATCTTCCTCCTGGGAGTTGCGTAGCTTCCTTGCTTCCAGCTTCGCATATCCGTGCCACACTAACTCATGGACTCTTCGTACAAAGGCATCAGCGTAAGCCCTACCGTCAGCGGATGCTCCGCTTGGCTGGTAGTAACCCCTCTCTCTCACGCCTCACCCCTGCGTGCCATTGACTCTGCGACTATTTCCATCGCATCCGCTCTTGCTTGGCTTGGTGTCCAGTGGAACCTCTGCATCGGCTTCATTACATAGGTGCTGTCTTTCTCATAAATACGCAGGTTCCTATCAAAATACACCCATTGACTTCTCTCCTGGCGGATCCGAGCGCGACATTCTCTGAGAGATGCTGCTTCGGAAGCATCAGCGGGAATGATCGCTACGCTCTTGCCCTTGCCTGTTCCATTCTTAGAAAGAGAGATACGGACCATGCCGGAGTGGTCGTCGTGGATAATGCCGATGCTATGCTTGCCACGGACAGCATCATGGATGTACGCGTCAAGCTCGGCCTGAAGAGCCACGGCGTAGGCGCGGAGAAATGACTTGTTTGGCTTCGCCACCGCTGCCTTACCAAGTCTTCCATCATTCAATGCAAGTCGCACGCGTACCATATCATGGATCAATGATCGCTCCCTGCCTCGTAGAGCCAAGGCGTCATAAACCAGCTCGTTCAACTCGTCAATCAACTCGCCGCTGACGAGCGACCGATGGGCGATGGGATCATTGTCATCGTCGTCTTGCCACAAGCCCTTGCTCTTGAATGCGCTACGAGTGACTTGGGCAAGCTTGTCATGCAGTTGCGCCCATCGCTTCAGATCGCTCGTCGTCATCTTGGCGAGAGGCACGGGAATACTACGAAGGGCACTCAGTGTGGACCGATCTCGGTCGACGCCAAGCTCGGTTGACATCAGGAACTCGAAGTATCGGGCAAAATCGGAGCTTAGAAACACCGACAAAGCCTTAAGCATATCCTTGTCAGCACGTGGGCTTGCAATACCGATCTGCCGAGGCGGCACGATACAGTATCGCTCCGAATAGACCGCAAAAGTCCTTGCCGCACTGACAAGCACGTGCGGAGGCCGGCACACCGAAAGGGGCAGGTCGCCACGACCCTTACGGACGCATGTCTTCATGGTAGGAACGGGAATCAGCGAGCGGCTAGGCAACGCAAAGAAATCTCTCATTCCCTTGAGTGATGAAATATCCAGCGTCGTGGCGTTCTTTGGAAGGGATACAGCTTCCAGTTCTTCGTCTGCGTCTTCCTCGCGAAGCTGAAGGCCTTCAGATATGAGAAGCTGGTCTTTCTTCTCCATCTCGGCAACGGTCGCAAACCGACCACGGACGGCGCGAAGGAGCTTCATGTCGAACTCTGATCCCCAAAACGCGACTTTCCACGGAAGTCCTGTTCCATTGCTCACACGGGCCAGGGGGATGTCACGAATCTCACTTGCGTTGATAACGATGCTCCACGTCTCATTGCGCTTTCCAGCAATTTTCGGCCTTGTTGCTTCTTGATTGGCAACCAGCGGAGAATATGTGCGTATCAGTTCATCGGGGCCATCGCCTGCGCCGTTATCACCGGGCCTTGGTCGATAGAAGAACGCTGCTGCAGGTGCGGTGAAACGCCCAGCAGATATCACCCAACGCAGGTTTGCAAAGTTTACCAGCGTGCGTACCTGCATTAGCTCGAAAAACTTCCTGCGGAACCCAGTAGCTGCCTTTTCGAACATTGTCATAGCGGGCAGGAACAACGCCACCTCACCGTCAGCATCAACATAATCCGCGGCCCGCCAGGCAAAGGCCCTTGCCGACTGCCGATTGCCAACCGGTCGATGCCGCTCCTCCTCAGACATCCACTGCAGCACGGGCTCGTCTTCCTTACGAATATTCCCCTGTTTCAACTGTTTCCACGGTGGGTTCCCGACAACCCAGTCTGCTTTCTTGCGAGAAAAGACAGCTTGCCAGTCGCCATTGTGGTCAAAGAAATTGCCGTGGAAAATGTTATTCCGAAGATTGGGCAATCTTGGATTCGGTCCTGGACGGCCGTCCATCTCTAGATCAGGCGGATAAACGTAATCGAGCAGAGTAAGAATCAGGCTTAGTCGTGCGACGTTGCAAGCATCGGGATCAGTGTCAAGGCCATAGAAATGGCGTTCAACGAGATCCCGTAAATCGATTGGGCTAGGATAACCTCGTTCGGGCGGAAACTCATGCTCGACGAGTCTGCGAAAGGCCTGCACAAGAAATGCTCCCGAACCGCATGCGGGATCAAAGACTCGCATCCCTCTCCTCAAGGGGAGATGCTCCTCTACCTCCGATAGCATCAGATTTACGATGGGAATCGGAGTGTAGTATGCGCCAGCTTGCCGCCCTCTGCTCGTTGTCCCGTCGCCATCCGGCGCATGCAGGAACTGCTCATACACAATGGAGAGGACCTCAATCGGTATGTACGAGAAATCATAGGCCTTGAAATCAAGATGGAGCTGCCAATGGGAATCTCCAATGGGTTGATCTCCGCTAAATGTTGCCGCCACTCTGGAGACATGTTCATTTTGGGGAGCACCGCGTCCTGTGAAGGCCAAAGGAAAGACTTCTCCGTTGAGCCACTCATCTAGTGCATAAGAAACAGCTGCCAAGCCATCAAGAGTAGCGCCGCGGCCGAAGACGGCCTCGGGACTTATCCGAAAGCGTTCGAACTTCTTGTCCGAGAGTATTTGACGATCTCTGAGGTAATGTAGATAGACGTACTTGCCGATCAGCGCATGCGAGATATCACGATCCAGCCCACGCTTCTGGAGCCATATATCCAGTAGCCGCAAGCTATCGAGTAGCCGCCAGTCGATTCTGTGTTCAGGAAGTATGAAGCGACCCCATGCGCGCCAGGTAGCGCCAGTGTCCACTGCTGTGGCGTCCAGGGTCTTGGTGATCGTGTCGAGCGATGCCTTGTCGAATTCTCGGTGGATCGTCTGAGCGCTGTTGCTACTGGTAGCGCTGACGCCTCGGCAGAATCCAGGATATACGCGCACTGCCGTAGGGCTGTTTACGATGATAAACGGTACAGTTCCTTGGTTCCACACCAAGCGATGTACTTCCAAGGCCTGCGAGTCAGACTCCACGTCGCACACATAGACGGCAGGTATCGTAGCGTTTGCCCCTTTGAGGGCGTAGACTCCCTGAAGGTTACATGGCTCTGCGGCAGCCCTCCGAAATAGATGGCCGTAGTCTGGAGTCCGAGTGAAATCACCCCGATCCTTTCGCAAGTAACTCTCAGACCCGGAATATCCCAGCCTGTCAAGAAGCTCAGCAAGCGTCATGAGCGCTCACCCCGCATTGGTTTGCTTGTAGAGCAACGGTTACCGTCTGGTTCCATGGCCTCACCATCAAAGAACTGCCCAACCCTGATGCCCAAGGCTTGGATATCGGGGGACATCATACCAGTTTCCTTGCGTAGCTTCTGCTACACGGCGCCACGGCTTCTGTCGGACACGCCATGCCGGAATCTTGCCGCACGACAGCGACCTGTCAAGCCCTTTGCAAAAGCGAGTACGCTGTCCCGGACATCCATATCCTTACCGCGCCCAAGGACAAGGCCTTCGTGCATAACAAGTTATGCGCCCTGCCAACTGCGAGCCGCCGGGCGGCTATTTCTCCGCCTCGGCCTCGATGAGCATTTCCGTGACCGTCTTGCCGAGCACGGGGTGGACCGCCTCGGGGGCGACCTGGGCGAGCGGCTCGAGCACGAACAGGCGCTCATGCAGCCGGGGGTGCGGGATGGTCAGCCTGTCCGTATCCAGCACGGTCTCGCCCATCATCAGCAGGTCCAGGTCGCAGGTCCGCGGGCCCCATCGCTGCTCTTTCGAGCGCTCGCGCCCGTGGGCCGCCTCGATGCGGTGCAGCACGTCCAGCAACTCCTCGGGCGTGAGGGTGGTCTCGATGACGGCGGCAGCGTTGAGGTAGGCCGGCTGGTCCGGCGGGCCGCCGACCGGTTCGGTGCGGTGGAACTGCGATATCCGCACGACGTCGACGCCGTCGGCCTCGTCGAGCATCTTGACGGCCGAGACGAGCGTCCTCGGCGAGTCGCCCCGGTTAGACCCCAACCCCACGTAGGCGATCTGCGTCTCGCGGTGTTCCTGAGGGCGGAAGATCATGGAGTCGGTTCGCTTCGCCGCACACAGTGTCTCGCGATCGGTCGGCCGTCGGCCCGCGTGCACTTCGGCCGACGGGCGGTCGATCCCCCGCCCAGTCTAGCCCGGCGATGACGGACGGCGAAGGCAAATCCGCCTCCTTCGTGCGGCTGCGCGCGATGCGGCGTCGCCTTGCCTCGCGAGCCCCACCCGGCGGGTCAGGAGGCCGGGGGCGGTCCGGTGGACTCGCGGACGATCAGCGGCGCGTCGAGGGTGCGTTCGATCGGGGGCCCGTCCGCGTCGCCCCCGAGTCGTTCGAGCAGCACCGCCGCCGCTTCACAGCCGATGTCGAAGAACGGCTGGTGGACGGTCGTCAGCCGGGGACGGACGCAGCGCGCACATTCGACGTCGCCGAAACCGGCGATCGACAGGTCTTCGGGCACGCGCAGGCCTTTCCGTTCGGCGGCGCGACCCAGTTCGCGGGCCTGGTAGTCGTTGGCTGCGAAGACGGCCGTCGGACGCGGGACGGCGTCCAGCAGCGTCTCGGCGCCGTGGGCGCATCGGAACGTCTCGTCGGCGACGACGGTGCACGTCCCCCCGGCGGCTTCGACGGCGTGCCGGAACGCATCCCGGCGCGCCCGCCCGGTGCTCAGGTGCAGCGAGCCGGACAGGTGACCCGTCCGCCGGTGTCCGAGCGAGAGCAGGTGCTCGGCGACGCACCGGGCGCCGCCGGCGTCGTCCACGCCCACGAAGTCCACGTCGTCGAGCGGTAGGCGGCAGTCGACGGCCACCATCGGCAGCCCGCGCTCGCGGACCTCGCCGACGTATTCGGCCGCCCGCTTTTCACAGACGGGATAGACGATCAGCCCGTCCACGCGCCGGTCGATGAGCTCGAGAATCTGCTCGCGCTCCCGCGACCCGGCGTGCGGAGACCTCCGCGGCAGCGGCGCCAGGACGATCGGGACGTGCCCGGCGTCCAGCAGGCGGTCGTGAACGCCGTGGAGGATGTCCAGCGAGTGCGGCGCCTCCATGCTCAGCATGACGCCGACCGTGCTGGTCCGACCGGTCTGGATGGCCCGGACGAGCAGGTTGGGACGGTACTGGAGGCGTTCCGCCTCGGCCAGCACCCGCCGGCGCGTCTTGGGAGCGACCTGGTCCTGGTTTCGGAGCACCCGCGAGACCGTGCCGATCGATACGCCCGCCGCTTCGGCGATCTGTTTGAGACTGACCGGCTTGGCCATCGCAGGCCTCCAGTGCAACGTACGGCGCGGACGGGGCGGAGAGAAGCGTTCCCGGCGGAATCGAATGTGCAATTGTCGAAAGGGACGCCCGGCGTGTCAATCACGTAATCCGCATTGTGCAAGCGGTTTACAAAGGACACACGGATCGAACACGAGAAGGTTCCCGGCCGTTCCGCCGTCCGATCAGGGCGATCCGACGAGCCGGCGAAGCCCCAGGACCAGTGCGATGCCGCCGAAGAACAGCGGCGCCAGCACGGCCGCCGCGAAGTACAGGTGAAGGAACTGACGATCGATCTTCGTGCCGCCCGGGCGGTCGAGCACGTCCCCGCCGAACCACGAGCTCTTGCCCCCGATCCACGCCGTGAGCATGATCCCCCCGAAGCCCATCAGCGCGACTCCGACCGTTATGAGCACCGCAGTCAGCATGACGGCACGCTCCTGTCGGGTCCTCAGTGTATCGCCGCGTGCGCGTGCGGCAACCAAAAAGACGACGCCGGACCTGCTGGGAGTGCTGGACTCGCTCTTCCCGGCCGACCGCTCGTCAGCCCAGCGGCGCGCCGGCGACGCGCTGGTGAACCGCCCCCTCCGGCGTGAGCAGGCTGCTGTAGACCACCGCCTCGCCGACCTCCTGGACGCCGAAGTCCGCCTCCGCCAGCTCCGCGACCGCCTCGCGGACCCGACCGGCGCTCCGCACCCGCCGGAATCGCCCCGCCGTCACGTGCGGGCGGAAGCGGCGGGTCTCCTCGCGAAAGCCCAGGCCGAGCAGCGAGGTCTCGACGTGCTCCTGCAGCGCCGCCAGCTCGCCGGTCGGGTCGGTCACCCCCGCCCAGACCATCCGCAGCTTCCGCCCGGCCGGGGGAATCGCCAGCAGCCCGCGGACGGCGAAGTGGAACGGGTCGTGCCGAGCCGCCGCTTCCGCGACGATGTCGCACACGTCGGCGACCCGGTCGTCCGGCACGTCGCCGAGGAATTTCAGCGTCACGTGGAGCTGGTCCGGCGACGTCCAGCGAACCTCCGCCCCGGCGAGCTCGATCGCCTCGCACGCGCGGCGGATCGCCTTGCGGATGTCCTCGTCAAGATCGACGGCGATGAAGGTTCGGAGGGACATGGTCGCTGCGTCCTTCGGATGCGGCGGTCCGGAAGCGGGCGTCAGAAGCCCGTGAGCTGTGCGAACTGCGATACGCGCTGCTCGATCTCGTCGGCCGAGAGCTTCAGGTAGCGGTTCAGCGAGAAGTCCTCGAGCAGGAAGCTCGCCGTGACCGTCCCGTACGCCAGCGCCCGGCGCAGGGCGGGCGCGTCGGTCTCGCCAACGGCGGCAAGATGCCCCATCATCGCCCCGGCGAAGCTGTCGCCCGCGCCGGTCGGGTCCACCACC